>NZ_SMSC01000003.1:0-200187 GCF_004359955.1 Candidatus Thiosymbion oneisti | reverse complement strand
CTAGCATTTAAAAAATACCACTACCAATGCCCACACGCTGCCGCTCTCCGGATCCGATCCGTGAAAACCGCGTTTCCACTTCGCGTCTTGAAAAATTGCCGGAAAGGCAATTTTTCAAGATCTCCTCAAGGCACCGCTTTCTCGGCAGCCAAGTTGGCCTTCTTGACTGTCGCTTCGGCCTGTCTGATCGAGGCGATATCGATCATCTTACCATCCAGGGTCACGGCGCCTGCCCCTGTTTGTTCGGCCTGCTCTAAGGCTGCCAGGACACGGCGCGCCTGTGCCACTTCGTCGGCGGAGGGTTTGAACAGTTCGTTCGCCAGCTCTACCTGGCTGGGGTGGATCGCCATCTTGCCTTCACAGCCCAGGGTGCGGGCCCGTTTCGCGCTCGCCGTCCAGCCGTCCGGGTCCTTGATATCGGAGAAGGGTCCGTCGATCGGGCGCAACCCGTTGGCGCGCGCCACTGCCACCAGCCGTGCCAGATGATAGTGCCACATGTCGCTCCAATGCCGCTCACGCCCACCCTCCGGGTCGGGGTCCGTCAATACGTGATAGTTCGGGTTGGGCGCGCCGATTATGCTGGCTGTCTGCGCTCCGGCGGCGGCGGCATAGTCGGCGGAACCGAAAACGATACTCTCATTGCGGGGCGAAGCCGCGGCGATTTCGCCGATGTTCTGGAGCCCCAGGGGGGTTTCGACGAGTAATTCGATGCCGACCCGTTTCTTGATGCCCTTGGCTTGCTCGATCTGGGTGAGCAGCATATCCAGGGCATAGATGTCCGCCGCGCAGCCGACCTTGGGGACCAGGATCAGGTCGAGGCGGCTACCGGCCTGTTCCACCACATCCACTACATCTCGATACATATAGTGGGTATCCAGGCCGTTGATACGCACCGAAACACTCTTGCCGCGGAAATCCAGTTCGTTCAGTGCAGCGATCACCTCCTTGCGCGCCTGCGCCTTTTTGTCCGGTGGGACCGAATCTTCCAGGTCGAAAAATATCAGGTCTGCCGCACCGGCGGCCGCCTTTTCGAAAAACTGTGGCTTGGATCCAGGTACGGCAAGCATACTTCGACTCAGGCGTTGGGTGCGAACGGGGATGGTCTTGAAGCTCACGGTGGGCGCTCTCCTGGTCGGTGATGGAATTGGGTTGCGCGGTGAAGGCTTGCGGCCAACGAGGGACTGGGGAAGGGCAGGCCAACTCGGACTGCCTTCAAAGAAAACGACGAATCACACAAATCGACGCGAAAAAGATCCCTCTCTTTGGTTCAGGATGACAATTTTGCGGGGATTCGCGTGATTCGTCGTTTTTCCGCTTTTTTACTAAGAGGCTGTCTAAAAACCAACACATTGATTTTCGACTGGCTCTCATGATTTTTTACTTGGATTTTCAAAGATTGGCTATTTCACCTGCTGGGTGAGTCCAAAAATGAATGAATTTTTCCATTATCCTGTTGTTTTATAAAGGGATTATTCTATAAGCGGTTCATTTAGTTCACGGAACCAGGAAAACCAACACATTGATTTTCGACTGGCTCCCCACGCTCCAGAGACTGTGAAAGTATTCCTGGATTTTCAGATCCAAAGGGACAGGACGACACAATTTTCCCTAAATTGAGCAGAAAATCTTTCTCTTCATCCTACATGGCATAGGGTTTAGCGTGGAATATGGCGGTCTCATCCCACTACTTCCGGGGAAAACGAATACTTTCACAGTCTCTGCCAGCGTGGGAGCAGATCCCGACGCTCCAGCGTCGATTAAGCGCCTCGGTAGACTAACCGCCAACGCCTATTAGCACAGAGAGCTGAGTCCGCTGGAGCGGACAAGACGGCATTCCCACGCTGGAGCGTGGGAACGAGCGCGAGAGCGCGGTGGTTCTGAGCTCGCTGGCCGGTGCACGCTCTCCCCGCGCGAACCGCATCTTTGGATGGTCTGTGCCCAACAGTATCGTTCAGGCCCTCCACTGTTTTTGCCATCCCTGACACTGGATTCCGGCAATCCCTGCCGGAATGACGCGGTGGGGTCTGAACGATTACGCCCAATACCCTTGCTGGACACGCTCGCCGTCCAAAGATACGAAGCTCCCTCGCTACGCTCGGGACAAGGCTGCGCTCACTACAATTAATTGATGCAGTTCGCACCTTCTCACGGTGCCATCCTGTAAGACCTGCCGCGCTCACCGCATCCTACGGCCCTGACAACTGCCCGGCGGGATGCGGCCATCCCTGGCCTGTCCCGCCCTACGGGGGCCACCCCTGCCCCCTGACAACTGCTTCATGATGCCATTCTGAATAACCTGCCGCGTTCACCGCATATATGGCAGGTGGCGCCGTCCTTGGCTTACCCGCCCTACCACCATCCTACGGGCGAAACAACTTGTTAATCGAGCAGTGGGCCGGACCACCAAGCGTCTGCTCAGCCCCGGATTTCCGGCGCCTGCTCTTCTGAAGGAGATGATCTTAAGCGGTCTGGTCGGAAAGCTTGGGTACGACAGGCTTGAGTTTCCAGATGTCCCGATTGTAATCGGCGATGGTGCGGTCGCTGGAGAAACGGGCACAGCAGGCCGCGTTGATGATGCTCATTTTGGTCCATCGGTCCTGGTCCCGGAAGGCCTCTGCGGCGCGTTGCTGGGCGTCGATGAAGCTGCGGAAGTCGGCCAGGGTCATCCAGGGATCGCCGGGGCTGCGCATCGAGCCGATGAGGGCATCGAAGGCCCCGGGCTCGAATTGGTTGAAGTGGGCGCTGTCGATCAACTGTATAACGCGGCTCAGGTCCTCGTCCTCATGGATGATCCGCTCCGGATCGTAGGGCTTGCGTTTGGTTGCGACCTCCGCTTCCGTGAGGCCGAACAGGAAGAAGTTTTCCTTGCCGACTTCTTCCAGGATTTCCACGTTGGCGCCGTCCAGAGTCCCGATGGTAACCGCCCCGTTCATCATGAACTTCATATTGCCGGTGCCCGATGCCTCCTTGCCGGCGGTCGAGATCTGGGACGAGAGGTCGGTGCCCGGCGCGATAATCTCCATCGCCGAGACCCGGTAGTTGGGAATAAAGGCCACCTTCAACCGATCGCCGACGGCGGGATCCTCGTTGATCACCTTGGCTACGTTGTTGATGAATTTGATGATCCGCTTGGCAAGCCAATAGCCGGGCGCGGCCTTGCCCCCAATGAAGACACAGCGCGGCGTCCAGTCGTTCGTATCGCCCCGTTTGATGCGATCATACAGGTGGATCACATGCAGTACGTTGAGCAGCTGGCGCTTGTATTCGTGGATCCGTTTGACCTGGACATCGAACATCGCATCGGGATTGAATTTTACGCCGCAGCAGGATGCCATCATTTTCGCCAGGTGCACCTTGTTCCGGCGTTTGACCTCCTGCCATTTCCGCACAAAGGTCTTGTCCTTGGTCTTCGGCCGCAGGTCCTTCAGCTTGGTCAGGTCGACCTCCCAGCCCACGCCCAGGGTTTCGGTAAGCAACTCGCTCAGACCCGGATTGGCAAGGGCCAGGAACCGACGCGGGGTCACGCCGTTGGTCTTGTTGTTGAACTTCTCCGGCCACAGGTCGTAGAAGTCCTTGAACAAGCCCTCCTTCAACAGCTTGGTGTGCAGCGCTGCAACGCCGTTGACCGAGAAGCTGCCCACGATGGCCAGGTGCGCCATGCGCACCTGGGGATCCATGCCCTCCTCGATAATCGACATCCGCGACTGGCGTTCGGTATCGCCCGGCCAGCGACTGGCCACCTGGGAGAGAAAGCGCGCATTGATCTCGAAGATGATGTCCAGGATCCGCGGCAAGAGTTCGCGAAAGGTGCGGACCGGCCAGCGTTCCAGCGCCTCGGGCAACAGGGTGTGGTTGGTGTAGGCCATGCAGCGGATAGTGATCGCCCACGCCTGGTCCCACCCCATACCCTGCCTATCCATCAGCAGACGCATGAGCTCGGCGACCGCCACCGCCGGGTGGGTGTCATTGAGCTGAAAACAGTTTTTTTCCGCAAACGGGGAGAAGTCCTCCCCCTGGTCCCGTAACCACCGCCGCATCACGTCCTGGAGCGCCGCCGAGGTCAGAAAATACTGCTGCCGCAGGCGCAGCTCCTTGCCGCTCTCGCTCGCATCGTTGGGATACAGGACTTTACTGATGTTTTCCGCATGCATGCGCCCCGCCACGGCCTCGACGTAAGAACCGGCATTGAACTGGGTCAGGTCGAACTCTTCGACCGCGACCGCCTTCCAGACGCGCAGCGTGTTGACCGTGCCGTTGAGATAGCCGGGGATCGGGATGTCATAGGGCACCGCCAGCACATCGTCGGTGTCCACCCAACGCATCTGAAAACCCTTGTCGCCATCCCCGATGCGCTCCACCCGCCCCCGAAACCTGATGCGCTGAATGAACTCGGTGCGTTCCAGCTCCCAGGGGTTGCCGCAGGCCAACCAATGATCGGGTTTCTCCACCTGCTCGCCCTGCGCGTCGATCTCCTGCCTGAAAATTCCGTACTCATAGCGGATACAGTGGCCCATCACCGGCAGCTGCAAGGTGGCACAGCTGTCCAGGAAGCAAGCTGCCAACCGTCCCAGGCCCCCATTGCCCAGCCCGGCGTCACGCTCGACCTCCATCATCTTCTCGAGCTCCAATCCCAGGGTGCTCACCGCCTTCTCTACTTCCTCCCGGATGCCCAGATTCAGCAAGGTGTTGCCGAGGCTGCGCCCCATCAGAAACTCCAGCGACAGATATTGAGTACGCTTGCACTCCTCGTCCTGATATGAATAGTGGGTGCTTTTCCAGCGTTCCATCAGCCGGTCCCGCAGGGCGATGACCAAGGCTTCATACAGATGGTGGGCAGAGATCGAGTGCTTGTCACAACCCAGGGTATGATTGAAATGGCGTCGGATATCGGCAACGATGCTGGACGCGTCCATCCCCAGCTCACGTTCATCGATCAGCAAGGGCTCGGGCAGGGGGGTGCGGCTCTTCTTGTCTTTGGCCATCTGGCATTCCTCTCTGGTGGTTCTGGGCATTGTTATTGTTCTGTTTCTATTTTTCTGGCAGTTTTTCAGCTTCTGCAGGCACCCTGACGGAGAGCCTGAAGCGAACTTCAGCCATGCCGGACAGGATAAATTCTCAATGTTAGCCGCGACGCTGGCGACGGGCAAGCCACACCGGCGATTCGCCGGAGTGAGCGCATATGAACTTCTTTATGCCGAATGCCGATAAAAACGCAAGCAGTAAAGAAAACGATGAATGTCAAGTTCCACCACCAAAGGCTTTGTCATGGTTGCGCGTTTTTGCACCACAGAGACACAGAGAACACAGAGAAAACACGGAGAAAATTCTCTATTTTCTCCGTGCCCTCCGTGTCTTCTGTGGTTATTTTCCTGGTCGGGCTAGTATCCCATTTCGCCTTATTTTGCATTCTCAGAGCCCCCCAAGCGCGCCCAGGCCAGGCACAGCGCGCAGGGAATAGCTCACTCTATTGTCAAGCGCTGTAACGCCGCCTTGGCGTGTTTGGGGGGCTCCCTTCGGGCGTTGCCCAACCGCCTGCGGCGAGGCACGGGATAACTTCGCGTGCCGAAACCGGCGCACGCAGTACGATACAGGTCGTTCATGTTCCAGGTTCCGGTTGCCTAAGGCATCGAGGGTAACCTACTGCTTGCTGGCGAGTTATCATTCAGATTTCGGGCGTTCGCCAGTTACCCTGGAGCGATTCGCCAGATTTGACGCATTATGAATTTCTTTGGTCGATAAAGACATAAGCAGTGAAAACGACGAATCACGCGAATCTAAGCGAAAAGGCTCCGTCCCCGCGGCTGCCCCAACCTGTCCGCGATTGCTGATTCGATATTTTCGGTACTTCGGCTCTGCTGTACTGGGTTTAGCCGCTATGCGGCTCGGCGGACTTGGACTATTAACTACGCTATCAGTTAAAAATTTACCACTACCGGTTCCGGATTAGCAGTCAGTCAGCATACAAACATCCTCGATGGCCTTGTCGATGGCGTCGCTGTGAATGATCTTTGATCCCTTGGGGACCGCTTTTCTGGCAAGCCCGAACAGCACCTTGCCCGGACCGACCTCAAAGAAGGTATCACACCCCTCAGCAACGGCCGTTGCCAGGGTATCGGTCCACAGGACCGGGCTGTCGATCTGCTTGATCAAGTTGTCGATGGTATAGGGCTGAGCCAATTGTCCGGTCAAATTGGCGATGACCGGATACTCGGTGGGATTCAGTGGCGTACCCTCGAGCTTGGGAGTCATTTCTTCCCGCGCCGGTGCCATCAGGCTGGAGTGGAAGGGCGCGGATACCGGCAGTGGTGTGCACCGGATCTTTTCGTCGGCGAGGGCCTTGGTGAGGGCTTCTACGGCCGTTTTGTGTCCCGAGACAATCTGCTGTTGCGGACCGTTGAAATTGACGACCTCGACGGTGCCGAGACGCGTGTCTATGGCCTTACATTTTTCGATCAGTGCTGCCGGGTCCAGGCCGATTACTGCGGCCATGGCGCCGGTTCCTTCCGGAACGGCCCTTTGCATGGCCTGACCACGCATCCTTACCAGTTTGACCGCCCGCGCAAAATCGAGCTTACCGGCCGCAACCAATGCCGAGTACTCACCCAGACTATGGCCCGTAAACAGCTTGGGGCGCAAATCCGTTTCACTCGTCAGGACCCGCCAGACGGCAATGCTGGTCGTCAGGATGGCCGGTTGCTGATTGGCGGTTAACCGTAGCTCCGCTTCCAGGCCATTGAAGCACAGATCACTGAGCTTGAAATCCAGTACTTCATCGGCCTCCGAAAAGGTATTGCGAGCTACCTCGAATCCCTCGCACAGTGCCTTACCCATGCCTACGTATTGAGATCCCTGGCCGGGGAACATCGCTAGGATATTTGCCATGATTGATACTCTTAAAGGTTCAAAACGGAACGACTACCGTCCGTACCCATAAGGGTCGGATGGAGTTTTCTCGGAAATCGGATCGGCCCTGCAAGACCTCGATGAATCCATCGAATGTTAGCCGCGACGATGGTACCGAGCAAGATTCCGACATCCTTATCACCAAGGCAAACGCTATAAATCCAGCCGAAAACATGGCCTTACGGAGTGAGCTGCCTGCCGCAGGTAGGGCAGACAAGTGCCTACCGCGCCTTTGCGGTTCAAACTGTTCCGCCGAAGGTGTTATTCTTGACGCTACTTGCCGCATTTCTGCGCGGCGCTGGTCAATCGTGCGAGTCGAGTATAGATGGCAAGTTCACCGGAAGGGCTCCTGACGATTCAGGATTTCATACGCTGGGGAGCCAGCCGCTTCAACGCGGAAGGCCTGTTCTTCGGTCACGGCACCGACAATGCACTGGACGAGGCGGTCCAGTTAGTGCTGCACGCCCTGCACCTGCCGCCGGACCTGTCGGCGGCCTACCGCGAGTGCCGACTCACCTTTCCCGAACGGGGAGCGGTCTGCGAGCTTCTGGAACGACGGATAAACGAGCGCAAGCCGGCCGCCTATCTGACCAATCGTGCCTGGTTCGCGGGACTGGAGTTCTACGTCAACGAGGACGTGTTGGTGCCCCGTTCACCCCTGGCCGAGCTGGTGGAGGCAGGCTTCGATCCCTGGGTCGGATCGGAAGGGCTGCATCGCATCTTGGACCTGGGTGCGGGCAGCGGCTGCATCGGTATCGCCTGTGCGGTTTATTTGCCCGAGGTGGAGGTGGATCTCGCGGAGATCTCGCCGGCGGCCTTGGAGGTAGCCTCCATCAATCGGGCGCGCCATCACCTGGAGGAGCGGGTACAGCTACTGCAATCGGACCTGTTCGAGAATATCGGGGACCGGCATTATGACATTATCGTCTCCAATCCTCCCTATGTCAGTACCGCGGAGCTGGTCACCCTGCCGGAGGAATCCCGCAAGGAGCCGGAGCTGGGGCTGGCGGGTGGCGAGACCGGCTTGGATCTGGTCTTGCGTATTCTGCGTGATGCCCCGACCTATCTCAACGAAGGCGGCGTGTTGGTGGTCGAGGTGGGGAACGCCGCCGCGGAACTGGAACAACGCTTCCCGGACCTGCCGTTTCTCTGGATCGAGTTCGAGCGGGGAGGCGAGGGCGTGTTCCTGATGCAGCGCGACCAGCTCACCGAGTTTAATCCGCTCTTCGAGAAAGAGTTGGAGACGCTATGAGCCTGAGACGGGCAAGGAGCATCGACGAGTACGTCGAATGGGTACGCCAGGCAGTCTTCGAGGTCGGGGATCTGCGTGAATGCCTGGAGTACGAGCTGGAGGACCTCAACCGCTTCCCGGCCTTCCTCGATCCCCTGCAGGAGGGCATCGAAGGCATCTACCGCTCCATGCAGGATGGGACCTATGGCTTCGGGCGCGAAGACATGCCCTTCATGGATCTGGCGGAGCGCTACGCGGACGAGATCCCGTTCCATACTCTACTCAAGCAGATCAATGAGACTCACCGCAGGGGCCTGGTAATCGACTCGGACGGCGGCTAGTACAGCAGTCCCGAAGTACCGATAACATGGGAGTCATCTTTATTGCCGCAAATGAACGCAAATCGGTCGTAAAAGATCAGATTGTCCTTTCTGTCCGCAGATTACGCAGATTCTCACAGATTGTTTCACTTTTAATCTGCGAAAATCTGCGTCATCCGTGGATCGATTGAAGCTGCCGAATCATTTTTCCCATACTCAACCTGAATCTCGGCGGCTCCGCTTTTTACCGCCGATGAACGAGAATGAACGCAGATCGGTTGCAATCGATTCGCCATCAGCGACGGTTCTTGACTCATTTGCGGTAGAAACAGCCTCCAGCCTCCCCCCAGCTTTCCTCTAGGTCCCCTCATGGATCAAACCGTCGCTTTCGACCTGGCGCTCATCCGCCGCTACGACCAGAGCGGTCCACGCTATACCTCCTATCCCACCGCCGTAGAGTTTCACGACGGCTTCGGTGAGCCGGAATATCGCCGGGCCTGCGCCCGCAGCAGCGCGAGTGGGCGGCCCCTCTCGCTCTACGTCCATATTCCGTTTTGCGACACGGTCTGCTTCTATTGCGCCTGCAATAAAATCGCTACCAAGGACCGCAGCCGTGCCCAACCCTATCTGGAGCGGGTCTATCGAGAGCTCGAGCGACAGAGTGCCTTGCTCGGGGCCGACCGGACGGTGGAGCAGCTCCATTGGGGTGGGGGGACGCCGACCTTTATCAGCCGGGACCAGATGCGCGAGCTCATGGACCACACCCGGCGCCGCTTCCGGCTGGCGGCGGACGGGCTCGGCGAATACGCCATCGAGATCGACCCACGGGAGGCGGATGTGCAAACGGTCGTCCTGTTGCGGCGCCTGGGCTTCAACCGCATGAGCCTGGGGGTGCAGGACTTGGATCCGGTGGTCCAGAAGGCGGTCAATCGCATCCAGACGGAAGAGGAGACCCTGGCGGTGCTGGAGGCGGCGCGCGCAGAGGGTTTCCGCTCCATCAGCATCGATCTCATCTACGGGCTGCCGTTCCAGACTGTGGATGGCTTCATCCACACCTTGGAGCGCATCGTCGCATTCGCCCCGGACCGCTTGTCCGTCTTCAACTACGCCCATCTACCACAGCGCTTCATGCCCCAGCGGCGTATCAATGAAGCGGACCTGCCGTCTCCCCACACCAAGCTCGACATCCTCAAGACCACCGGCGAGCTGCTTACGGACGCCGGCTATATCTATATCGGCATGGATCACTTCGCGCGACCGGATGACGAGCTGGCGGTGGCGCAACGCAGCGGCAGTCTTTACCGCAACTTCCAGGGCTACTCCACCCATGCGGACTGTGATCTCATCGGCATCGGCACGACCTCGATCGGTAAGCTAGACAACACCTACTCCCAGAACCGGCGGACCCTCGACGAATACTGCCGGGACATCGACGCCGGCTGCCTGCCGGTCTTCCAGGGCATCGAACTGAGCCGCGACGACGAGATCCGCCGCGCTGTCATTACCCGGCTGATCTGTAACTTCGCGCTGGATGTTCCCAACCTGGAACAGACCTGGGGTATCGAGTTCGCCGACTACTTCAGTGATGAACTGCCCAAATTGGCGCCTATGCAGGAGGATGGACTGCTGACGCTCGACGCGCAACAGATCCGCGTCCTGCCCAAGGGCCGATTGCTGATCCGGAACATCTGCATGGCCTTCGACGCCTACCGATCCGCCGAAGACAGGCCAGCGGGTTTCTCCAAGGTCATCTGAGAGGCTGTCTGGTTAAAAGCAATCCTGAATGATTCGGCGTTGTCAGAAGGGTTGACTATCCTATCCTGAGCATTGCCTATTTTTTCCCGGACAAGCCCATGTCCCACGATCAGAATTTCAAAAACCTTATCCTCGACTACCCGCATCAGGCGCTGGCCTTTTTCGCCGCGACCGAAGCCGATGCAGTCGGCGCAGCCCAAATCACACCCGTGCGCCAAGAGCAGCCACAAGAGCGCCTCGGCGAGCGCTTTCGCGAGCTCGATGTTCCCCTGTTGGTGCAATGGCCCGACGGGCAGCGTGAGGCATTGCTGTTCGTGCTCGAAGAAGAGAGCAATGCACAGCGCTTCTCCATCCACCGCCTGGCCCACTATTGCCTGGACCTGGCCGAGCTGCTGAAGACCGACCGCGTGGTCCCGGTCGTCATCTTCCTGCGCCGAGCAACTGGTGCGCCCCAACGGCTGTGCCTGAGCGGAGACCACCACACCTACCTTGATTTTCACTATCTGAGCTGCGTCCTGGGCGAGCTCTCCTACGAGCACCATCGCCACAGCGATAACCTGGTGGTCCGGCTGAATCTGCCCAACATGCAGTATCCCGTACAGCGCAAGGTCGAGGTCTATGCCCAAGCGGTTCGGGGGCTGACCACGCTGGAATGCGATCCTGAGAAGCAGCTCAAATACCTGGACTTCATCGACATCTATGCGGCGCTTGACGATAATGAGCGGGTCGAATACCAACGTGACTACCCTGACGAGGCGCAGACCATGAGCCGATTTGCCGAACGCTTTCACGAACAGGGCATGCAGCAAGGCATGCAGCAGGGCATGCAGCAAGGCATGCAACAGGGCATGCAACAGGGCATGCAACAGGGCATGCGGCAAGGCAAGCACCAAGGTGAAGCCTTGGTATTGGAACGCCAGTTGCGCCTGAAATTCGGTGCCTTGCCCGATGAAGTACAGCGCCGGATCGAGCAGGCCAACGAGCAGACCCTGCTCACGTGGTCCGAGCGGGTCCTCACCGCCAGTCGTCTTGATGAAGTTCTGCACTGAGCACGTGAGGTAATTAAGCAAGGGACACTGAGCCAATGAGTATAAGCACAGGGTCTCGGGACACGATTCCCGATAGTTTCCGCGCCGTCGCCTGTGCCCGCGGCGATCAGCCGGTGCTGCTGGGCGTCGGACCGAGCTGGACCTTTGCGACACTGGATCGGGCTTCGGACGGGATCGCGGTGGGTCTGGCGGGACGGGGCGTCGAGCCCGGCGACCGGATCGGCTTGTACTGCCCGAACACCCCCGAATTCGTGGCCGCCTATCTGGGAATACTCAAGGCCGGCGCCACGGTGGTGCCCATCAACCTGATGCTCAACCCCAAGGAGATCGTCTTTATTCTGAGCGATGCCGGCGCCAAGGGGTTCTGCTATCACCAGGCCTTGGCAGAGGTGGCGCAGCAGGCGCGTGGATTGGCCCCTGAGCTGGGGCTCTCGATCAGGATCGGCAACGGCGACGGCACGGATCCGTCCCTGGACGAGCTCATGGCAACGCCGGGAAGGCCGCCCACCTTGAGGCTCGACGCCGACCGCCACCTGGCGGTTATCCTCTATACGTCCGGCACTACCGGGCGGCCCAAGGGCGCCATGCTCAGCCATACCAATCTGCGGGTCAACACGGCAAGCATCAGGCAGGCATTGCACCTGGAGCCTGGCCGTGACCGTGTGCTGGTGGTATTGCCCCTATTCCACGCATTCGCGGCCACGGTGGGCATGCTCACCCCCCTCCTCCATGGTCTCGGATCGGTGATCGTCGGCCAGTTCGATCCCAAGTCGGTAAGCGCGGCCATCGCCGAGTATGGCGCGACCATCTTCCTGGGCGTGCCGAGCATGTATAACCTACTGTTGCGACTGGAGGACCAGGCCCGGAACCAGTGGGCCTCGGTGCGTTTCTGCGTGTCGGGCGGTGCCGCCATGCCGCAGGCCCTGATGGCGTCCTTCGAGGAGCGCTTCGATATCCCGATCCTGGAGGGCGACGGGCCTACCGAATGCGCTCCCGTGACCTGTGTGAACCCGCTCGCAGGGCCGCGCAAACCGGGCTCCGTGGGCCTCCCGATCCCCGGTGTCGAGATGCGCGTCGCCGGTCCGGATGGGGTTTGGCTCGCGGATAGCGAGCACGGCGAGGTCTGTGTCCGGGGTGCCAACGTCATGCAGGGCTACTGGGGGCTGGAGGCGCAGACGCGGGAGAGCTTTTTCGGCGACTGGTTCCGCACCGGCGACCTGGGCTATCGGGATGCGGACGGCTATTTCTTCCTGGTCGACCGCATCAAGGATCTGATCATCAGCAACGGCATGAATGTCTACCCGCGCATGATCGAGGAGGTACTTTATCGATATCCGGATATCGCCGAGGCGGCGGTGGTGGGCGAACCCCACCGGCTGCACGGTGAAATCCCCGTCGCCTTCGTCGTGCCCAAGCCGGGGGCGAGGCTAGACCCGGCACGCCTGCGGGACTGGTGTAAGGAACACCTGGGCCGCCACGAGATCCCCCGCCGCCTCGAGCTGCGCGAAGACCTGCCCAGGAATGCGGCAGGCAAGATCCTCAAGCGCGAGCTGCGCCGACAGGGGGAGTTGGAGCGGGGTATCGACAGCCCCTAGTCCAGAGTTTCGACCAATTCGGAGACCGGATGCTCCGCGCCGAGATCAAACTCGGCGCTGAGGATCAGACACTCGCCAGGATGGCGTCCACGCTGGCCTTGGCGTCGCCGAAGAGCATCCGGGTGTTGTCCTCGAAGAACAGCGGATTCTGTACCCCGGCATAGCCGGTCGCCATGCTCCGTTTCATCACCACCACCGTCTTCGCCTTCCAAACCTCCAGGACCGGCATGCCCGCGATGGGGCTGCTCGGATCGGTCTGGGCCGAGGGGTTAACGATATCGTTGGCGCCGATGACCAGCACTGCGTCCGTGTCCGGGAAGTCCTCGTTGATCTCGTCCATTTCCATGACGATGTCGTAGGGGACCTTGGCCTCGGCCAGGAGCACGTTCATATGGCCCGGCATGCGCCCCGCCACGGGGTGGATGGCGAAACGTATCTCAACGCCCTGGTCCCGCAGCTTGCGCGTGATGTCGTTGATGACGTGCTGCGCCTGGGCCACCGCCATCCCGTAACCGGGGACGATAATCACCCGCTTGGCGTCCTTGAGCAGGGCCGCCGTCTCTGCGGCGGAGACGGCAATGACCTCGCCCTGATCGCCGCCCGCGGCGACCGCGCCCCCCGCGGTGCCAAAGCCGCCGGCGATCACCGCCAGGAACTTACGGTTCATGGCGCGACACATGATGTAGGAGAGGATGGCACCGCTGCTGCCCACCAAGGCACCGGTGACGATCAGCAGGTCGTTGGAGAGCATGAAACCGGTGGCCGCTGCGGCCCAGCCGGAGTAGCTGTTGAGCATCGAGATCACCACCGGCATATCGGCACCGCCGATAGCCATCACCATATGGATGCCGAAGGCAAAGGCGATGATGGTCATGACCAGCAATGGGATCAGGCCGGAGCCCGTGTCCTCGGCCCCCACGAACCCAACGCCGAGCCCCAGGCAAACCAGTCCTAGCCCTAGGTTCAGCCAGTGGCGGGCCGGCAGGGCCAGGGGCTTGCTGGAAATACGGGCGCTCAGCTTGCCGAAGGCGATGACCGAGCCGGTGAAGGTGACCGCGCCGATCAGGACGCCGAGATAGATCTCCACCTCGTGGATGGTCTTGGCTACTTCGGCATCCGGGCCCTCGAAGTGGGTCGTCGGGTCCAGATAGCTGGCGAAGCCGATCAGTACGGCGGCCAGACCCACGAAGCTGTGCAGAATAGCCACCAGCTCCGGCATCTGGGTCATCTGCACGCGCCTTGCGACGTAGATGCCGATAACGGCAGCGATCGCGATGCACACCGCCAGGATGGCGTAATTGGTGACGAATTCGCTGGCGATGACGGCGATCAAGGCAATCGCCATGCCGATGATGCCGTAGATGTTGCCGCGCCGGGCCGTCTCCTGGTGGCTCAATCCACCCAGGGCCAGGATGAAGAGGATGCTGGCCGCAATGTATGCGGTGGTCAGAATGCCTTCAGTCATGATCGAACCCCCTTATTTCCTGAACATGTGCAGCATGCGCTGGGTGACATAGAAGCCGCCGAAGACATTAACGGTGGCGATCAGGATGGAAATCGCGGCCAAGACGACCACCAACCAGGATTGCTCGTTGGAGACCTGGAGTAGGGCGCCGATAACGATGATGCCGCTGATGGCGTTGGTAACACTCATGAGTGGGGTATGCAGGGCCGGGGTCACGTTCCAGATCACCATATAGCCCACGAAGCAGGCCAGCACGAACACGGTGAAATGGGCCAGAAAGTCCGCCGGGGCCACGCTGCCCAGGCCAAGCAGGGCCAGGAGGCCGACGCCCATCATGGCCGCGGTAGCCAGGCCCTTGGGCTTTTTCTCCGGAGTCGCTTCCGACACCGCCGATTGGGGGGAGGCCGCCGTTGGCGTCGCCTTGGCGGGCGGTGGGGTCGCCTGCGGCTTGGGAGACGGTGGGGGGGGGGTGGCGGCCAGGTGATCTCACCGTCCTTGATGACGGTGGTGCCCCGAATCACCTCGTCTTCCATATTCACGACGATCCGACCGTCTTTATCCGGCGTCAGATCGGTCAACAGGTGGCGCAGGTTGGTGCCGTAGAGCTGGCTGGACTGGGTAGGCAGGCGACTCGGGAGATCCAGCTCACCGACGATGGTCACCCCCCGGCGCACCACCACCTCGCCGGGCTCACACAGGGCACAGTTACCCCCCTGACGGGCGGCCAGGTCGACGATGACACTGCCGTCCCGCATGGACTCCACCATAGCCTCGGTGATTAGCTTGGGCGCCGGCTTACCGGGGATCAAGGCAGTGGTGATGATGATGTCCACCTCCTTGGCCTGCTGAGCGAACAGCTCCATCTCGGCCTTGATAAACTCCTCGCTCATCACCTTGGCATAGCCGCCCTCACCGCCGCCTTCCTCCTCGAAATCGAGCATGAGGAACTCGGCGCCCATGCTCTCGACCTGCTCCTTGACCTCCGGGCGGGTGTCAAAGGCGCGGACCACGGCGCCCATGGCGCCGGCGGCGCCGAGCGCGGCCAGCCCGGCGACCCCGGCGCCGATGATCAGCACCTTGGCCGGGGGGATCTTGCCCGCAGCCGTCACCTGACCAGTAAAGAAGCGACCGAAATAGTTGGAGGCCTCCACCACGGCCCGGTAGCCGGCCACGTTGGCCATGGAGCTCAGGGCATCCAGCTTCTGGGCGCGCGAGATTCGGGGCACGCTGTCCATGGCCAAGACGGTCGCCTTACGGGCGGCCAGCTGCTCCATCAGCTCCGGATGCTGGGCCGGCCAGATGAAGCTGATCAAGGTGCCGCCCTCGCGTAACAGCTCCGTCTCTTCGAGGTGCTCGGACGGATGGGTCTCAGGGGCATGGATCTTGAGCAGGATATCGGACTGGGCCCACAGGGCCTTGACGTCCTCCACCACCTCGACTCCCGCCGCACGATAGGCGTTGTCCGAGAAGTGGGCCTTCTCACCGGCCCCGGCCTCGATTGCAACCGAGAAGCCGAGCTTGCGCAGCTGCTCCGCCGTGTCCGGCGTGACGGCAACCCGGTTCTCGCCCGGATGGACCTCCCGCGGGGCCCCGATCTTCATGGACATACTCTCCTCCTCCAACAGATTTTTTCGTTGTACTCTCGTGGTAATTTTACGCGCAAGTGGGCGCGTTGCGCCTTCCCGGTGAGCACAGCTCCGGTGGGCACAGCCTACCCTTGTAGGTTCTGTTTCCAAGGGAAAGCCAAGGATGAGCTATAAAGGGATTTGATGGAGCCTACCTGGAAAGCCGTCGCAATCTGAGGCCTTGAGCCTGGGTGTCGATTGGCTCCCCGCCCGCTTCGCCCATGCCGGAGCGTATCCGCGGCCGTGAGCTGCGTTCGTGAGCCTGCATATACAAGGTCGGTAGGCGCGGGTCCGGGGTCGGGGAACCAGGTAACCATCCTAACCGGTTTGACCAATTTGGAGAACCAGCATCGGATTTGCACTGGAACAGAGTATCCACACCTACGTTATCCCCGCGCGGCCTGCATGCGCGGTGCTTGGCACTCCCGAAAGGATAGGCTATATTCACCCTGTAACATGTGAATCCTTAAGATCATGTCGAGCCCGACGGCACCTCCGAAGGCGCAGCTGTTTGCGTCCCAGTCCCAACCGATGGCGCCCCCTCTCCTGCGTCGGCTCCTGCTCGCGCGTCCTCTGCTGCCCTGAGGGGCAAAAGTACACCCAAGCCCCGGCGGGGGCCAGACGGCACGCACTATCTCCGATCGAACGAAACAGCGCTGCATGCGTCCTTAAGCGATGGATGTGGTGACGCGAGAGCGAGCACATGAGCGACAAAGAGCAATTGATTATCTTCGACACCACCTTGCGTGACGGCGAGCAGAGTCCGGGTGCTTCCATGACCCGGGAGGAGAAGGTCCGCATCGCCAAGGCCCTGGAACGGCTGCGGGTGGATGTCATCGAGGCGGGGTTCCCAATTGCCAGCCCGGGTGACTTCGAGGCGGTGAAGGCCGTCGCCGCCGGCGTCAAGGACAGCACCATCTGCGGGCTCACCCGCGCCCTGGACCGGGACATCGACCGTGCCGGAGAGGCCCTGGCCGGCGCCGAATCGGCCCGCATCCACACCTTTATCGCCACCTCTCCTATCCATATGGAGAGGAAGCTGCGCATGAGCCCGGACGAGGTGGTGGCCCAGGCCGTGCACGCGGTCCGGCGGGCCCGCCGCTACACGGACGACGTGGAATTCTCCCCCGAAGACGCGGGACGCTCCGAGCGCGATTTCCTGTGCCGGATATTGGAGGCGGTCATCGCCGCCGGTGCCCGCACCGTGAACATCCCGGATACCGTGGGCTACAGTGTCCCCTATCAGTTCGGTGATCTGATCCGGACCCTGATCGAGCACGTGCCCAACTCGGATAAGGCGGTGTTCTCGGTGCATTGCCACAACGACCTGGGATTGGCCGCCGCCAACTCATTGGCGGCGGTGCGCAACGGCGCGCGCCAGGTGGAATGCACCATCAATGGTCTCGGGGAGCGGGCGGGCAACGCCGCCCTGGAAGAGATCGTCATGGCGGTGCGCACGCGCCGGGATCACTTCGACTGCGACACCCGTCTGGATACGACGCAAATCGTCCCCTGCTCGCGCCTGGTGTCGGGTATCACCGGTTTCGCCGTCCAGCCCAACAAGGCCATCGTCGGTGCCAATGCCTTCGCCCACGAGTCCGGTATCCACCAGGACGGGGTGCTCAAGAGCCGTGAGACCTATGAGATCATGCGGGCCCAAGACGTGGGTTGGAGTGAGAACCGCATCGTGCTGGGCAAGCACTCCGGGCGCAGTGCCTTCCGCGCGCGGCTCCAGGACTTGGGCGTGAGCTTCGCCTCGGAAGAGGACCTCAACGCCGCCTTCGCCCGCTTCAAGGACCTGGCGGACAAGAAGCACGAGATCTTCGACGAGGACCTGCAGGCCCTGGTGACGGACACCAACCTGGACGCCACCAACGAGCGCATCAAGCTGGTGTCCCTGCGGGTCTGCTCGGAGACCGGGGAGACCCCCAAGGCACACCTGGTGCTCGCCGTGGACGGGGAGGAAAAGCCCGGAATCTCCATCGGCGGCGGTCCGGTAGATGCCACTTTCAGGGCCATCGAAACCATCGTCGCCAGCGGGACCGTACTCAAGCTCTACTCGGTCAATGCCATCACCAGCGGTACCGATGCCCAGGGTGAAGTCACGGTACGCTTGGAGAAAGGGGGCCGTATCATCAATGGTCAAGGGGCGGATACGGATATCGTCATCGCCTCCGCGAAGGCCTACATCAACGCCTGCAACAAGCTCCTGCAGCCGCGTGAGCGGGCGCACCCCCGGACCGGGGATGTCTAATGGATCCGGAGCGCAGCCGCCGCTATCTGGGTGCCATGGGCGTGCAGGTGTGGCGGCTGCGCGCTGCGGATGGGGATACCCAAGGGCTTGGACAAGGACCTGAAGAAGTACCGCCGCCGGTGCACCAGGGGGATAGCATGGCTTCCGAATCCGCAGGACCTTCCAACGTCGAGGTCGAGCCGCCCCCCGAGGCGGCACCCGACGTCCTCCCTACCGCCGGAGTTGCCGGAATGGATTGGGAGCGCCTGAGCGAGACCGTGGCTGCCTGTCGCGCCTGCGAGCTCTGCGAGACCCGGACCCAGACCGTGTTCGGCGTGGGCAACCGCCGGGCCGACCTGATGATCGTCGGCGAGGCCCCGGGGGCCGACGAGGACCGCCAGGGCGAGCCCTTCGTAGGGCGGGCCGGACAGCTGCTCAATCTGATGCTCGCGGCCATCGGATTCGAGCGCGAGCAGGTCTTTATCGCCAACATCCTCAAGTGTCGCCCGCCGGGGAACCGGGACCCACGGCCGGAGGAGACCCTGCGCTGCGAGCCTTACCTCATGCGCCAAATCGCGCTGGTGCGCCCGCGCGTACTGCTCTCGGTGGGTCGTATCTCGGCGCAGAAGCTACTTAAGACGGATGACCCGATCGGCAAGCTGCGGGGGCGCTGGTTCGCGTTCGGCCCCGACGAGATCCCATTGACCGTTACCTATCATCCGGCCTACCTGCTGCGTTCCCCGGAGCAAAAATCCAAGGCCTGGCAAGATCTGCTCAAGGTTACGCGCCGGCTGCGCGAAACGGCTGGGGATCCCGGCGCGGGGGTGGCGGGTTGATCCGCTCCGTTGCGTCTGATCTATCCTCCGGTTGAGCCCGATAGAAAAAAGTAATTTCTAAAATAATGAAATTCTAATATTATATGTACCGACGGTGCACAAAACGCCTTCGCTCACTGCACCGGATTCAATCCTCTGCTATTAGGAGAAACCAAATGAAAAAGCTCGCTACTGCCGCTGCCGTCGCCGTGCTGCTTGGCGCTTCCGCTTCCGCTTCCGCTTGGTGGGGGGGAGGTCCTTGGGGTGGTTGGCCCGGCGGCGGCTATAACGACAACAACTGGTGGAACGACATGTTCGGTGACGGTTGGGGCGACTTCAACATGAACATGTCCGGTGGTGGACGCGGTTGGGGCCGCGGTTACAACCGCTATCGCGACTATTACGGTTATGGTCCCTATGGTTGGGGTGGTGGTCCTTGGGGTGGATATGGTGCCCCCTACTATGGTGGCGGCTACCCCCACCCTTACGCGGCTCCCGCGGCCCCAGCGACCCCGGCTCCCGCCGAGCCCAAGAAGTAAGGATTTCGCTCCTCTCCTTTAGGAATCCTGCACAGGGATGTGCGGCAGAAAACCGCGCCTTTCGGCGCGGTTTTGCTTTTCCGCCGGCGATCTTAGAAGCCGTCCGGTTAAAAGCAATCCTGAATGATTTGGCGTGATTTGGAGGACCGGACTTTCTTTATCCACAGATTCCGCAGATTTCTGCAGATTAAGAACGAAATGATCCGTGAAAATCTGCGGAATCTGTGGATTAAAAAGACACCTTCGCGAGCAACACCAAATCACGCCGAACAGCGCCGGGATCAAACAAGACCGATCCTGAATGATTCGGCGCTGTTTGGGGGGAAAGATCCCTCCTGCGTCAGGACAAGTTTGACGTGTTGCGTTCGACGCCTGACGGCTTATCGATCTCTGACGCCGCCTGGCCCATCGGCTGGGTTCAGGGACGAACCCGGCTGTCGTCCCTGCCCCCTGCCGACTGTTCCCTGCCTGCTCCCGCTCTGGTCGGTGTCCGGGCCAGCGTCTTATCCCGTCAGGGCGTGCTTTGTCCCCGCAAGGAGATAATCGGCCAACCCCGATCATGGGCATAGCGTCGCAAACGATCGTCGGGATCCGTTGCCACCGGATGATCTACCCGCTCGAGCAAGGGGATATCATTGTGGGAATCACTGTAGAAGGTGCTACCCGCAAGTTCGGTAGCGGTTTCCTCCAACCAGTCCAATAATCGTTCCACCTTGCCTGCTTGATAGGCCGGTATGTCCGTCACCTCGCCCGTGTAGTGGCCGTTCACCTGCTCGGGAATAGTGGCAATCAGATTAGGTATACCTAAGCGCTCGGCGATGGGAGCGGTTACGAACTGGTTGGTAGCGGTAACGATAAGCAGGGTATCTCCGGCCGCACGGTGGCGCTCCACCAGCTCACATGCCGGCGGCAAGATGATGGGCTCGATTTTCTCGCGCAGAAAGTCCCGGCGCCAGCGCTTCAGGTCTTCCGGCCGATTGTCTCGCAAGGGACGAAAAGAAAAACGCAAGAACTCGTGAATGTCCAGGTCTCCCTCCTGGTATTCGCGGTAGAAGCGCTCGTTCGCGCGCGCGAATTCGTCCTTGTCCACAATTCCGCGCTCGACGAGAAAGACACCCCAGAGATAGTCGGAATCCCCGGCAAGGAGGGTGTTATCGAGATCGAAGATAGCCAATGCCAAGGGGGGCTCCTGATTGCGGTAGGATCCTAGTACCTAGTCCGGATAACGATCCCTGAATTTCGTGCGGGGACGGAGCCTGTCTGTCATAACGAAAGACTAACCTATTGATTTTCGGCTGGCTCCCCAGGCTCCAGCGTGGGAGGCAGACCCGACGCTCCAGCGTCGATTAAGCGTCTCGGTGGCTAACAGCCAACGCCTATCAGCAATAGGGCTGAGTCCGCGGAACGGACAAGACGGCGTTCCCACGCTGGAGAGACTGTGAAAGTATTACGTTTTCAGAGCATAGGATGAGAGCAACATAATTTCCATAATCCAGCTGGAAACTTTCTCCTACCACGTGATTCAGCGGGAAATGGTAACTTCATCCACCGCTTTCGAAAACCGGAATACTTTCACAGTCTCTGGAGCGTGGGAACGAGTGCGAACGGGCCGTAACCCAACACGTCAGATCCCACAACCAACGCCAAATAACCCAGGACCGCGCTAGATCTGTTTTAACCAAACAAAGTTGTTGGTGGGCACAGCCCACCCTACCAGCAATTTATGCGCACTCGCCCTGGACCTTATGGAGCCCAGGTTGCCCATGCAGTGGCGGATGTGGAAAAATGCAACGGAAGACCATTCTACGAGAAGTCGCCTTGATCGACCCGGACGGTTTCAGACCCAACGTTGGGATCATACTGACCAATGCCGAGCGCCGGCTATTTTGGGGACGACGCGCAGGTGAAAACGCTTGGCAGTTTCCCCAGGGCGGAATCAAATCGGACGAAACCCCCAAACAGGCGATGTTTCGGGAGCTCCAGGAAGAGGTCGGTCTACACCCCCAACACGTGACCCTGCTCGGAAGCACCAAACGCTGGCTTCGCTATCGCCTCCCCAAGCGTTTCATCCGCCACCAGTGCACGCCCCTCTGTATCGGCCAGAAACAGGTATGGTTCATGCTCAGGGTAAACTGTGGCGAGGACACCTTCTGCCTCGACACGTGCGATAAGCCTGAGTTCGACACTTGGCGTTGGGTGAGATATTGGCAACCCATCCAGGAGGTCGTTTACTTCAAACGCCGGGTCTACCGACAGGCACTCGAGGAGCTGGCCCCCCTGCTCTATCCGGAAGGCCCGCCGGCATATCAAGCACCCTCCCCCGGACACCGTGCCGTGTCACGGCGCAAGCGAGCTTAAGAAGCTGTTTAGTTAAAAGCAATCCTGAATGATTCGGCGCGGTTTGGGGGACCGGACAGCTACTCGCTGCCCATGGGCCGGAAGGTCAGCCCGGAGCTCCCATCACCTGACGGCGGCGTCGCTCTCCGGTCGTTGGGAGGGGAGGCGGATGATTGCTGTTGTTGTTGAGATTCGAGCGCCTTGATGCGCCGCTTGAGCGCGTCGATCTCGCTGCTGCTTGTCGCGGGACTGCTTGTCACAGGTGCCGAAGGGGCCTTAGCGGTGGGTGTCGTGGGGACCCGCGGCGGCACGGCGCCACGATACCTGGGCACGGCATAGGGACCACCACTGTAAGGACCGGGACCGTAATCGCCCCACGGACCTCGCCAAGGTCCTCCGCTGTAGGGACTGCCCCAAGGGCCTACGTATGGTCCGCCGTAATGGTCGTCGTTGCGGTCGCGGTTGCCACCCATCCATCGGCCAGGGTTCATCATGTCGCCGAAATCGAAGGCCCGGCTTACCGGGTTATACGCGAGGGACATGCCCATGATGCCGGCGCTGGTCAAGGTGGCTAGGAGCTTGCGTGCGTTAGGTGACACGGCAGCGAGTCCTCCTGATGTCGTAGCGGTTTCGGGCGCGGAATATTCAGTGTAATCTTGATTCCGATCATCGGAAAGGGTGAAAATACTTAGTTACTGTACGGTTGCCGACAAGAGCCCGTCCGCGCCGCGACAGGTCACCGACATTTCACGAACTCTAATGAGGAGACGACAATGAGGCTGATCCTTTTGGGCGCCCCCGGCGCGGGCAAGGGTACCGTAGCCAAGATGCTCACCGCCGTCGACGGCTCGGTGCAGATCTCCACCGGCGACATTCTGCGGGTCGCGGTCAAGGAGGGCACTAAGCTCGGCAAACAGGCAAAGAAATTTATGGATGCCGGCGATCTGGTTCCGGACGAACTCATCATGGGGATCATGAAGGAACGCCTGAAGGAAGACGACTGCCTAGCCGGATTTCTACTCGACGGCTTCCCGCGCACCATCCCCCAGGCGGAGCAACTCAAGGTGCTGCTGTCAGACCTCGGTATCAAGCTGGACGCGGCCGTGAACCTGGACGTACCGCGGGACGTGATCTTGGATCGCCTCACGACCCGCCGGACCTGCGTCGACTGCGGCGCTATCTATAACGTCAAGTCAGCACCGACCAAGGTAGAGGGGGTGTGCGACAAGTGCAAGGGCAAGGTGGTGCAACGCGATGACGAGACCGAGGAGGCAATCTCCAACCGCTTGGACGTCTACAACGAGAAGACCGCACCCCTGGTGGATTTCTACCAGCGCGAGGGCCTGCTGATGGACATAGCCGCCACCTCCAGCGAGGTCGTCGTCGCGGCCATTCGCGAGCGCACCGGCGCCTAACGCCACGTGTGATCCTTGACCGACGGGCAACCTCTGCCCGTCGGCCCCCAAGCATCGAGTATCTCGACGACTTGCGGACCCGCTCGCAGTGCCATGGCCCGCGGAATCCATCTCAAACAGCTCAAGTCCGCCGACCTGCACGCGATCGGTGTGCCGAGCGACCAGTTAGGTGAGACCGCGGATGACCGGAACGGGCGGCCCTGCGGACGACTGGCGGAAACTGATTCCGTCCTGGTGCGAGCCCTGGAGGAGGTGCGTCAGGGTCTGGAAGCGACCCTTTCACTCCTGGACGCGGCCCTAGCGGCAAGCCCCCCGACGCAGGCCCCACCTCCGCTCCGCAGGGAATGACACGCCGGCTCCAGTCCATAGTTTCACATTTTTGTATCAGCAGGTCGTTGGTCGTCCCGTCGATCCGAATGCAATGGATTTCGGGAGTGCTTTCGTACCGAACGTTACTGAAACACCATACGCATCACCGTCCGGTGATTCGCAGGATAATTGAGCAGCGCCGATCCGCTTCTTTGTGGTTGACGTATCGCCGGGTCGATCCTAAATTTCGGCGGTGACCACCACCATCACTGGAGCAACCTCACATGCTGCAGCCCGGAGATCAAGCCCCCGAGTTCTCGCTCCCGGACGCCGACCTGGAGTGCATCAATCTGGAACAGTTCAGAGGCAACAGCCACCTGGTGCTTTACTTCTATCCCAAAGACGATACGCCGGGGTGCACGCTCGAGGCCCTCGAGTTCACGGATCTGCAACCCGAGTTCGCGACGCTGGATACCCAGGTCCTCGGCATCAGCAAAGACAGCTGTGATAGTCACGGCGCCTTTCGGGACAAACACGGCATCGATGTGCGCCTACTCGCGGATACCGAAGGGGAGGTCTGTGAAGCCTACGGTGTCTGGAGGGAAAAGGATACCCGCGGCGGGAAGCGCATGGGTATCGTTCGTTCCACCTTCATTGTGGACAAGGACGGCAAGATCCGCCATGCGCTTTATGATATCAAGCCCAAGGGCCACGCCGCCCGGATTTTGGAGCTGGTGCGGGGGTTGTAGGCACGGGCACGGCCGGCGTGAAGCTTCGCACTCAAATACTCGTCCTGCTCCTGGTATTCGGTCTGGTGCCGTTGCTGATCTCGATCTCTCTCAATCTACCGCTGGTGTTGGACCGCACCGCATTCATCTACCAAAAGGCTCACCTGCAGAACCTGCGTGCGGATTTCCGCGATCTCGACCAGCACCTGGCAAGCCGCCACGAGATGATCCGGTTGCTTGCGAAGCTCCCGGAGCCGGGCTTGATCCTCGGCGATCGGGGCGATGACGATCAGATCGATCTCGCCCGCGCCCGCTACACGGGCTGGGTAAATCAGATCCTCAGCGACCAACAGGACATCATCAAGATCTTGTTTTTCGGCGCGGACATGCAGGAGCGATTTTGGCTGGAGCGGGACGAGAGGACGCTCGCCTGGCATCCGACGCCGAAGCTCCCGGAGTGGCCAAACGAGCAGCTGCTCGAGGCGGGCCTGCGGATGCAGCCGGGCAGTGTGATGATCAGCCGTATCCGTATCGACCCGCGCGCCGGGACCCAAGATCCCCGCAAGCTCATGACCCTGTCTCTGGTCAGCGCCATCGGCGGAGGACCGGAAGGGGCGGCCATGGGGCTGGTAGTGATGAGCATCGACGTCGGCGGCCTGGCCCAGTTCTACCGCGATACGCTCTGGGTCAACAACAACGGCAGCTATCTACGCCCCGGACAGCCCATCAGCGAGGAGCCGGAGGCCTTTGCCGACTTTCCCGGCCTGGCTGAGATCTTCGCGGTCGGAAAGCTGGCGCTGTGGGAGGGTGACCAGGGCCGGCAGCTGATCTGGGTCCCCATGTTCCTTACCGAGGACGCACTCCCCCTGTGGGTCGGCCGCGCAGTCGACCCATCTCCCATCGAGAGTTTCCGCAATGCCCTGATTGGGCGCGTGCTCACCATCGTCCTGCCGATGACCTTCCTGGTCATGATAATGGCCCGTTGGATCGCGACCAGGGCGGAGCAGTTCGGTCAAATGCTGGCCAAGGGGCTCGGCGAGGTCTTGCGCGACGGCGAACGCATCCGCTTCGACTGGAAGGGCCCCCAGGAGGTGAAGGAACTGGGTGAGCAGCTCACCGCCCTGGCCGAGATCCATGTGCAGCATCTGCATGCGGCACAGGAACATACGCGGGAGCTGGAGCAGTCCAACCGCTACAAGTCCGAGTTTCTCACCAATATCAGCCACGAGCTGCGCACGCCCTTGAATTCGATCCTCCTATTGTCCAAGATGCTCGCGGATCGGAATGCGGGCTTGACCTCGGATCAGCGGCATCAGGCGGAGGTCATCCATGCGGCCGGTCGCGACCTGCGTACCCTGATCGACAACATCCTGGACATCTCCCGCATCGATGCCGGACAGGTTAGGGTAAACCTGGAGTGGATCGAGCTGCGTCCCCTGCTCCAGGAGCTGATCCAGCTCATTTTGCCCCAGTTCGAGGACAAGGGGCTCACCCTGGCGCTCGAGATCGACGAACGGGTCCCGGATCACATCTACAGCGATCGGGACAAGTTGCGCCAGATTCTGAAAAACTTCCTTGCCAACGCCGCCAAATTCACCGACCAGGGCGGCGTTGTCCTCCAGGCGAAATGGGTTACGGGCGAGACCTGCCCGCTCGTGCTGGGCGTCTCCGACACCGGCATCGGTATCCCGGCGGACAAGCAGCAGGTCATCTTCGAGGCCTTTCAGCAGGCCGACGGCTCCACCCGGCGCCGCTACGGCGGGACCGGCCTGGGGCTGTCCATCAGTCGTGAGCTGGCCGGACTCTTGGGGGGCAAGATCAGTGTCCGGAGCGAGGAAGGGCAAGGCGCGCGCTTCGACCTGGCGCTGCCGGCGGAGTTCGATCCTGACCATTCGGACTCCGAACAGGTCATCCACGCGGTCAAGCCGCCGCTCCCGGCGTCGGAGACCGCTGCGCAGGGATCACCCCCGGGTGAACCGTCCGTCGACTGG
This sequence comes from Candidatus Thiosymbion oneisti, assembly GCF_004359955.1. NCBI lineage: Bacteria > Pseudomonadati > Pseudomonadota > Gammaproteobacteria > Chromatiales > Chromatiaceae > Candidatus Thiosymbion > Candidatus Thiosymbion oneisti. The sequence goes on along the minus strand of NZ_SMSC01000003.1, from coordinate 173,877 downwards.
TCCTTCGCCGGCCACTGGGCCCTGGTGGTGGAGCGGGAGGTGCACAGCCTGGTGGCCGAGACGGCCCTGCTCGAATCCTTAGGGCTGCGGGTGCAGACGGCGGCCGATGCGGACGAGGCCCTGGAAACCTTGCAGGAGGAGCGCGAATGTGCCCTGGTGCTACTCGCCGTCTTGATGTCCGCGGAGAATACCTGTGATACGATCAGGGCCATGCGTGGGAACGAGCACGACCGGCAGCTCCAAATCCTGGTCATGGGAACCCCGGTGGATGCGCCGCAGAGCGCGCTTTTCCGCGCCGCCGGCGCCGATGGTTTTATCATCAAACCCATGAGCCGGGACGAACTCGCGGCTCGTCTGAGCGTGAGCCTAGGGGCTGTTGACAGTCATCGTTCTGAGACCGTCTCCTAGCAAGAGACGTTAGAACACGTAAGCGCTGGAGGCAACAATGTCTGACGATGATTCTTGGGAAAAATTCACGAAAGACGTAACGCCACTGAAGCAAGACAAGGTCACTATAGAAAAACCGAAGCCTGCCCCTGTTCCCCCTTTGACGGAAATAGACGGAGGATCAGTGCATAAAAGGGAAAGTCTGGCTGAGCGGTTGTACAGGGCGATGATATGTAAGACAGGCGCGCAATCTTGTTAGTCACGTGTATAAGAACCTGGGTATAGGCGCACCACCAATAAGCGGTGGGAAGATAGAAGGGAAGAAGAGAACCAAACGTTGGTGATAATGCGTTTTGCTCGTTCCCACGCTCCAGAGATTGTGAAAGTATTCGCTTTTCCTGGAGTAGGCGATTCCCAAATCAGAGGGCAACAGCATGCTCAGCTTTAGAAAACTATGGGATAACCACCCGTACATCAAAGATGCCGGCAAACCCCCTTGCACCAATGATAAAGGGAAGCCGCACTTCAATAACCAATGTGCGATTCGGATGGGAATCGCGCTGGAGAGAGTGGGTATGAACCTGAATAGTTTCAGGGGAGTACGATGTTGGCATGGGCATAAGAATCATATTTTGCGTGCTGAAGAGCTTGCGAAGTGGCTGCGTACTCAGAAGAAAGACGTGGGTACTGCGAATGTGACGAAGAAGGCGAAATATATACAGTTTTTGGGGAAAAAAGGGATTATTTTCTTCAAAGACGGTTGGCCCAGAGGGGGTGATCATATCGACGTATGGAATGGGGTCAAACTTGCTGGCGGGCTGAATTCTTATTTCACTCTAGCAAAGGAGGTGTGGTTTTGGAAACTCAATTAGGTATAGTTATTCTGTGTTTGTTGTTTCTTTTCACCAGATTGGGTGACTGTTCGGAAAATTCAGGTGAGGTGGCCGATATAAAGCAACGGGCAGGCCAATTCAAAGTCGCTATTACCGATACGGGCAACATTTGTAATTTAACCTATATTGGCCCACTGCAGAAGGGGGCGGTGCCGTTGCTGCCGTCGCCACCCTGTCGTTTTGTTCTGGATTGGCAAGGCCAGGTGAAGACCTATCGCTACGAGGACCTCGGTCCCGGAATCGTTGCCGTCGTTATTGGTACTCCAATCCAGGATAAAGAGGGTGCTTACAAGGCATTGGCGCAAAGGAACGACTGCGGTGCGCAGATCCAAGGCGTTGTTTTTCGGAGCGATGGCGTATACCCGTTGCCGGAAGTATACGATGCGGTACGTTGTGCTGATAATGGTGTCGATGAAAAGGAATTCTGGTCCTTGACACATTGATGTAATACTGCGACATGCCTCATTCCACTACAATCGTTCCCGCTGAGTATTAACCTGGTAACACGGGAAATTCATCGTGCAAATTCACGCCACAGAGCGACAAGCTACAAAAAGCTGTTTACAGAATGGAACAACAAAAGCGATTTATGCAGCCTTCTTTCTATTTTTATGGATGATTGATCTGAGCGCCAATGTACAACCACACAAGATTGGTTATGTTTTCAATCAGGATTTGCTGCACATGCAAAGGAACTATGGTGAATCGCTAGATCTTCAACGTTCAGAACTTCAGTTCGCCAGTGGAAGCTCAGCGACAAATTGTTTAGAGTATTATAGGTTATCGTCAGAACAAGAAATTGATGAGTCAATTCATAACCAGCTGGTGAAGAGTGAGTATCTGGTATGTGATGCCCTGAAAATACTCGCTGAAGCTGCTGTTGTGCATGAAGGAAGTGCCACTGGTCGTGGTATAGGCGAGAAGTTATCTTCGAAATTGGATTTGCGATCTTTCCCTTCTTCGCTGTTCAGGATTAGCGACGAAGAAAAGCATACCTTGTCAGCACTATATCCCAAGAATAACCTTGTGTCTGATGATACTGCTACGTTACTTGAAACTAAGGATTGGATATTTCGCTTGGAAGTAGTTGCTATCGTACCGTTAAATGACAATAAAATTCCTGATTGGGTTATTTGGGTGTCAGATGAAGCCAAACAAGGTAGCTATCGTTCATACTCCACGTTAATCATTTACGATCCGGCCACGCAAGAGTCTCTCGTTGCGACTCCCTATCTCTCGGAGCTAAAAGGTTAAGGAAGTTGCAGAAAATAAGGGGCCTGGCTCTATTAACCAAAGCATAGAATGAATTGAGGGCACCTTGAAAAATACGATTTTCCTCAAGGGCATACCTGAATAATCAAGGGGTTAGAGTCGCCTGATCGGTGAAAATGCCTATTTTTCAAGGCGCCCTTGAGTATGAAAAAAATGATTTCTATGTTATCGGTACTTCGGGACTGCTGTACCAGTGCATCCTCCGGGCACCAACAACGGCAGCCGGCATGAATCCTTATTCCGGATTTAAGCTCCTTATCGTCGACGATCACGCCCACAATCTGTTCACTCTTCGGGCGTTGATCGAGCAGCACATGGAGGTGGTAATCCTGGAGGCGACATCCGGTCGCCAGGCCATCGATGTCACGCTCCAGCAGCCGGACATCGATCTGATCATCCTCGACGTACAGATGCCGGAGCTGGACGGCTTCCAGACCGCCTCCCTCCTCAAGCTGCGCAAGCGCACCCGCGACATCCCCATCATCTTCCTCACGGCCGCCTTCAAATCCGAGGAATTCCAGCAGCGGGGTTACGCCGTGGGGGCGGTGGACTACCTGCTCAAGCCGATCGAGGACAACCAGCTCATCAACAAGATCAGCACCTACTTCCGGCTGATCGAGAAGGAACGTGACCTCAACCGGGTGCTGGAACAGAAGGTCGCCGAGCGTACCGCGGAGCTCGCCCAGGCGAATCAGTATCTCGAAAACATCATCACCTACATGGGCGAGGCCCTGCTGGTGCTCACCCCCCAGGGTGAGATCAAGCTGGTCAATCCGACCGCCTGCCGGATGCTCGACTACAGCGAGCGGGACCTCCTCGGCATGTCCATCGGCGACGTGTTCGAGGAGGAAGGCGACGAGCAGGCCGGTGCTTTCATGGGGATTTGGCTCGAGGCCTTGATCCGCACCGGCGTATTGAGCAAGATCGAAGCCCGCTTTATCGCCAAGAACGGGCGCCGGGTACCGATTCTCTTTTCCCGTACCGCCGTGAAAGACCCCGGCGGGCAGATTACCGACATTATCTGCATCGCCAAGGACATGACAGGCTATGTGCGTATCGAGGCAGAAGGAGACGGTTGAGATGGCATCCTTCGAGATGGGGCACAATACGTCAGAGGAGACAAGTCCAGGAGCAACCCATGACTGATTTCGTCGCGACCAAAGGACCGGAGAATGAGGATACCGCATTGACCGCCAACGCCCTCAAGGCAATGGCCCATCCCTTGCGTTGGAAGATTTTGTGCTCACTCGGAAGCTGGGAGCTCTCGGTAGGGGAGATCGTAGAACGCACCGGGACCTCCCAGAGCAATATCTCCCAGCACCTCGAGCAGCTGCGCAACAAGAACATCGTGGCCGCGCGCAAGGAAGCGAACCGGATCTACTACCGTATCCGCAACCCCCAACTACTGGATCTGATCGGGATCATGCGGGAGGTACTGTGCCCGGCAAACCTGGACGATCGTTACCCACGTTGAGCGGGAGAGAAACCTGTAACCGCCAAGGTGCCAAGAGCACCAAAGCCAAATCACCAAAGGAAAGGCTCTTTATGGATTCCGGGCTGCTTTGGAGTGCGCCGGCAAAGCGGCGCGTCTGAATCCAGCCTCGACCACAGGGATACCAGCGGCGGTTGCCGGGAATCCAGGCACTTGAGGTTTCACCCGCGCCGCGGCGACGGCGCTTTCCCCCGGCCGCAGCGCCCTTACTTGGAACAGAGGTGTCGCCAAATCCAAAGCGGCGGCGGGCTTGTGCCCCTTGGCCGACCCCCCGGTTATGCCAAGCGCTGTCGGTTCCGGTAAGCACTGGGGTAAGGTTGCCGCCGCACTCCAAAACGTCCGGTGGTATCCTTTCCATGATCCCTGGCAGTTCGGAATCCATAAAGAGCCAGGAAATTCAGGTGGATTTCTGGCCGAAGCTCGATGCGGCTCTAGCGTCGGGATGGGGGGATTGGGCGAGCGCGATTGGGTTGATCGTGACCCTGATTGGTTTTGGTCTTACACTGGTCGGCGTGTGGCGTTCTAAATCCGCGGCCGAAAAGGCGAAACAGGCGGTCATCGACGTCCAGCGGGATATCCGAAAGATCGACACGGTCGCGGAGTTGTCTGCTGCGATCTCGGCCATGAACGAAATCAAGGCACTGCAGCGAAAAGCAGCCTGGGAGATTCTACCCGACCGCTACTCCACGCTGAGAAAGGCCCTCATCACTGTGCGTAGCGCAAATGTGGCGGCGCTTGCCGAAGATCAGCAAATACGTCTCCAGCAAACGATAACCTTGTCATCCAACATGGAGCAGGACCTCAAACCATACATCCATGGCCCAAACCCAAAGCCCAAAGTAGTGGCTCGATGGAACGCAACTGTTTCAGATCACATCGATCATCTACAAGAAATGCTTGTAAGGATCAAGGCGGATCGATAAAGGTGACCCTATGACTCACCGTAGCACGGCCAAGCTCATCAAGATTTCCAATGTTCTGCTGACCAAAACTAGACAAGGCCGCTTGACTTGGGTACCGACAGAGAAACTCGATGTCTTTGGAGTTGATTTCCCCGACTATTCCATTCGGATTGCCCATCGGGTTGTCCGGGAAATACCAGATCGGGTTGTCCGGGAAATACCAACAGGCGAAACGGTTATGGATAATTACAAAGTGGAGATTTACAACAGCGAAGGTAGACTGGTCGAGGCTGCTACCAGCGATGAAATGAAAGATGAGCTTCATGAGGGAATAAATATCGCAGAAGTCCTTAAGGAACTTTATGAGTTGGCCAGAAGACAGGCCCTTGGTATCGATAACGCGCTCGATGATCTGTTGTCCAGATTGAGCAGCGCTTGACCGAGAAAACTCGGTGTCTCGGCGACTCGAACATCCGGTAAGCTGTTCGGCGTTATTTGGTGTTGCCTGAGCGGGCATCGTGTTGCGTTACGCCGCGTTGGATGCCGTGCTTACCCAGGCGTTTTCTCGCGCGGCTAACGCAACCTACACCTAAAGCGAGGTCCGCGCGGGCAGGCCGCGCGAAGGTAATGTGGGTGTAGGATGTGGTGAGCGCCTGCCGACCGCCCCAGGGACGGGGCCGGCAGGCCGCGAACCGCATCTGTGCGCTGTCCGATCCCGAAGCACAGCGACAGAGCCGAACGCGCCGTAACCCAACACGTCAGACTTGTCCCGATGCAGGAGGGATCTTTTCCCACAACCAACGCCAAATAACCCACGACCGCGCCCGGACAGGCACGGCGTCGAACGGGACGTAACGCAACGAGGGTCCGTATTAACCAAACAGCTTCTTAAGGACTTTTAGCCGTAACTCGAAGCCACCGGCTTTAACCGGTGGAGTGTCCGCTTTCAAATACCGATGTATTTGAAAAAGGTAGGGTGTTCTTGCCCTGTATGGGTGCCTTGAGCTTTTCAAAGCACCCGTGAGGAATCCTTATTATCAATTTTAGAACAAAATCCTACAAATGAGAGATGATAATTTTTTGGCTAGGATAAAATTTATTTTTGGTGATCGGAGAAAGCAGCCCTGGGAACAGATCTATGGGTATCCGGAGCACGCGCATCACCGAGATGTTTCGAGGTCGAATCCCCACGGCAGGTGCTCTGGTGATCGTCCATTGGACAAAGGGAGTCTGTACCGACTGGCTACCGACAGGTGATGGGGTGCCCTTCTGCGTGCGACATCTCACGGATCAGAACGGAAACGACCGGATTACCGAATTCCTCGATCGCTCGGATCTTCCCGGTCTCCCCCACGAGGAAGCCGCCCTGCTGCGCGCCTATCGCGCCCAGTCGGAGCACAAGCAGGCGGCTCGTCGCGCATTGTTGGACGTAGAACCGCAATGCTGCCGGCGACCGCGTTTCTGAAGCCATCCGTTGCGATGGTGTTCCTCTACACCATGCACTAGACCCCGATTTTCCAAACAGATCTGATCTGAAACGAGAGAGATCCTGGCGTTCGATCGCGAGCCAGGTCGATTTCCTATGGGTTGCCTCCGCGCGTCGCGCCTGCCTTGCAACCACGGGAAACGACCATGTCTACGATCCTATTCGCGATGTGGGTAGCGGTCCTCTTAGGCGCCAAAATCATCGAGTCGGTGGTGCCGGCGCGTGCCTATCGAATACAGCCGGGCTGGTGGCGGTGGTGGCTGGGTATCAATGGCTTGGGATTGATCCTATCCCTGCTCGCCAACCAACTTTGGCACAGTACCATCGATTCCGGGGCTAAGCCTGCCGATCTCGAGCAGCTGATCGGTTTTTATCTCCTCTACAGCGGCCTCAATTACTGGATACACCGCGCCAAGCACGGCCTCCTCTGGCGTTTGCATGAGTTCCATCACGCCCCGCAGCACATGGGGGCCGAGCTTTGTGTGTGGCGTCATCCGGTGGAGACCCTCGGCAACCTGGGGGTGTTGTTGGGTCTCGGGCAGCTCCTGCGGGTCCCCGTGGAGATTGCCGCCGGTACCCTGCTGATCGAGGGCCTGTTGGAGATCGGTCACCACAGCAACGTCCGTACCCCGCCCCGGCTGCGTTGGCTCGCCGGCCTGATGCAGCTCCCGGAAATGCACCTGATACACCATCGGATGGGGGTACACCACTATAACTATTCCCCCGTCGCTCTCTGGGACTGGCTGTTCGGCACTGCCCGGATGCCCACCGATTGGCATGTCGGGTATCCGCTCGGTCTGCGGTCATGGGGCGATTGGCGACGGCTCGTATGGTGGCGCGAGCGGTGAGGTCATCTGTATGTTGATTATTTTCATCGATCCCCATATGATACTTTTTTTGAACCGAAAGAGGACAAAACGATGGAGAATAATCACTCTGCTGCCAGGGAGTTGGACGCCCTCTTGCGCAGTGCGAGGGCACAAGGGTTTCTGGTTGGCATCGACGAGTTGGCGCCGGCGCTGCGTGCCAGCCTCCTCGAGCTGAAGCAAGGTCGGGATATCGGTCTGCGCGACCCGGACGGGGAGCCGGTGCGGTCACTCCGGGGCCTTACCCGGCTCATGGGCAATGAGAGCGCCTTTTCGTACTTATCCAAATTCGCGAGCGAGAACGCGATGCCTTGCATCGCCATTATGAACCAGGTCGCAAACACCATGGGTATCCGGTATCTCGTCATGAATTTCGATGATCATCACTACAAGCCCATCTTGCCGCAGCCCGCCGTGAACTCCGATCAGGTACGCGAGCTACGGGTGGAGACCTAGCCATGGACGATGATGTGCACACCCAGCTGTATCTGGCCAATTCAGCCCTGCAGGCGATTGCCGATCTGGTGGCCACCGAGGAGCTCGATCTGAACGTTACCAATGGTTGGCGCCTGGCCTGTCTGTTGCGTCTGATTACGGAGCAGCTCTCCGAGGTCTTGGAACGGATAGGGGGAGACCCGGAGCAGTTGGCCCCTTCCGACGGGTCGAGTTAGCGCCCTGTCGACAAGTCGGGTAAGGCGCGCCTGTTGATCTCGGCGTGGCAAAGGGGACCGGACGCGCCTGCCGTACCCGACCAGGATGCATTTCGAGTCCACGGATTACGCCGGTGTGCAAACGACTTCGTTTGTAATCCGGGGGCAGCGTGGCCGCGCAACATCGCTGACTGTTGATTATTTTTACCGTGCTTATCTCCATCGCCCTTCATATAATGTGTTTCTTTTTGGTAACAATGAGATGAGGCGATGGCGAATAATCACTCCGCTGACAGGGAGTTGGACACCCTCTTGCGCAGCGTGAGGGCACAAGGGTTTCTGGTTGGCATCGACGAGTTGGCACCTGCGCTGCGCGCCAACCTGGTCGAGCTGAAGCAAGGCCGGGATATCGGTCTGCGCGACTCGGGCGGGGAGCCGGTGCGGTCACTCCGGGGCTTTGCCCGGCTCATGGGCAATGAGGGTGCCTATTCGTACTTATCCAAATTCGCGAGCGAGAACGCGATGCCCTGCATCACCATCCTGAACCAAATCGCAAACACCATGGGTATCCGGTATGTGGTCATGAATTTCGATGATCATCACTACAAGCCGGTCTTACCAGGGTCCGCCGTGAACCCTGATCAGGTACCCGCGGGACGGGTGGAGACCTAGGTCCTGTTGACCTTTGGAAGGTCCGCGTAGCGGACCCTATGTTAGCCATTTGAGCCCTTAGGGTCCCCGGTGCGGGCCGGTGGGGCGTTGCAGCCATTTAACATAGTAAAACAGTTGGTTAGAGCCAAATGTCACAGACCCTGGGCGCTATCGACGCTGGGACGGTAGCGCAATTCCGGTATTGAAGCGCCCAGGTGCCGGCGGGTGGGGAGAGTCTGATGGAGGGGTTTCTGCGCCGGGCGGTAGCGCAAGGCATGCTGAGGGCGGTGGATCTCCATTTCGCGCGCCAGATGGAGACCCTGGCCGGCGGCAATGCCCCCGAGCTACTGTTGGCTGCGGCCCTGGCCAGCCACCGGGTGGGGGAGGGTGATGTTTGTCTGGATCTGGAGCGCTGCCGGGAGCTTCCTCTGTTGCATGGCGATGGCGGCACGGACAGGCCGCGGGTGCCGGCTCCGGAGGTCTGGGTCGATGCTTTAGGTGCCCGAGCCGTGGTCGGCAAGCCCGGCGGACGCGCCCCACTCATCCTCGACCGGCACGGCAGGCTCTACCTCGGGCGCTACTGGTGGTTCGAACGGCAGGTGGCGGATGCCGTGCTGGCACGCGTCCGTTCCCCCCCGCCGGCGGTGGACCGCGATCGGCTGCGGGCAGGGCTCAGGCGCCTGTTCCCCGGCACCGGCGGCATCGACTGGCAGCGGGTCGCCGCCGCGGTAGCGGTGCTGCGGCACCTGTGTCTGATCTCCGGCGGACCGGGCACGGGTAAGACCCGCACCGTGACCGCGATCCTCGCCCTGCTGACGGAGCAGACAGCGGGCCCCCCCTTGCGCATAGCTTTGGCTGCCCCCACCGGCAAGGCGACGGCCCGGCTCTCGGAGTCCATCCGCACCGCCAAGGCGGGGTTGTCGGTGACCGAGCAGACCTCGGATCGCATCCCCGAAGAGGCCGTTACCCTCCACCGCTTGCTCGGCTATCGCCCGGGCCACGCCACGCCGCGCCACGGCGCGGACAACCCCCTGCACTTGGAGGTCCTGGTGGTCGATGAAGCCTCCATGGTGGATCTGCCCCTGATGGCCCGCCTGCTGGCCGCGCTGCCGGGCTGCGCCCGTCTGATTTTGCTGGGGGACAAGGACCAACTGGCCTCGGTAGAGGCCGGCCGGGTGCTCGGCGACCTTTGTGGACGGGGTCGGGCCCCCGGCTACTCACCGGGGCTGTGCGCAGAGATCGCGGCAGTGGCTGGTGACCGACTGGCACCTGCTACTGCGCCCGGTCCCGACCTGGGCGACCGGATCCTGGTGCTGCGCGAGAGCTGGCGCTTCGGCAAAGACAGTGGTATCGGTGCCCTGGCCAGGGCCGTGAACCGGGGCGATGCGGATGCGGGCTTGCAAATCCTGGCCGATGACCGTTATCCGGACGTTGGTCTGGAAGCGCCGCGGCCGCAGATCCTCACCGATCTGATCGAGCAGTGGCTGGTGCCTGTCATGGGGCGGGTACTGACAAGTCCGGAGCCGCAAGCGGCGCTGCTGGCGCTGGACCGGGTCCGGGTCCTGTGTGCCGTGCGCTCGGGACCCCAAGGGGTCGACCACCTCAACGAACGCCTGGCCCAGGCCCTGGAGGCCGCGGGCCTGATCCGGCGCGACGGTGAACTCTATGCCGGTCGTCCTATCATGCTCACCGCCAACGACCACGCCCTGCGGCTTTACAACGGCGATGTGGGTCTGGTCCTGGCCGATCCGGGGAGCGGCGGCGCCCTGCGGGTGTTTTTCGCCACCGCCGCGGGCGTTCGGCGCATCCTGCCGTCGCGCCTGCCCGCCCACGAGACCGTCTATGCCATGACAGTCCACAAGAGTCAAGGCTCCGAGTTCGATGAGGTGCTGCTGGTGCTGCCCGAGACCGAAAGCCGGGTGCTCACCCGGGAGCTCATCTATACGGGCATCACCCGGGCCAGAAAACGGGTCCGGTTGCTCGCCACCGAGGAACGCTTGCGGGCGGCGATTGCCCGCCCGCTGGTCCGCACCAGTGGGCTCTACGATGCGCTCTGGACCAGGCCCGGCGCGGACGATCCGGGACCGGGCTCCCGCAGCGCCGGTGGTGACTCATCGGAATCTGCTCCTACCTCCTGCCGTAGGTAGGCACCGGAGCGCAGAAGTGAGGGGGATTCGGTGTGGCGGAGCAGAAGAAAAGGAAGGGCACGCGCACGGGCTTTACCACCGGCGCCTGCGCGGCCGCGGCCGCTCGGGCCGCTACCCTGGGCCTGGTCGGGGACCGGGTACCCGCGCGCGTGGACTGTGAATTACCGCGCGGGCAGGCGGTACGCTTTGCCGTGACCGAAGGCCGTTGCGATGGGTCGTGCGCCCATGCGGTGGTGGTCAAGGACGCGGGCGACGATCCCGATCGCACCCACGGCGCGCGATTGACCGCCGATGTCCGTCTGCTGCCCGCGGCGCCGGGGCGCCTGCTCATCGAAGGCGGTCCCGGCGTCGGCACCGTGACTATGCCGGGCCTCGGCCTCGCAGTGGGCGGCCCGGCCATCAACCCTGTTCCCCGGCGCAACATTGCCGATAACGTGCGGGCCGTGGCAGGGTCGCTACTGGTACGGCAAGGGCTCGCAGTCAGGATCTCAGTGCCTGGGGGTGAGAAGATCGCCCAGCGGACGCTGAATCCCCGACTCGGCATCCTGGGCGGGATCTCGATCCTGGGCACTTCAGGCATCGTCTACCCCTATTCCACGGCCTCGTTTCGCGCTACCGTCGTCCAGGGGATTCGGGTTGCAGCGGCCCAAGGGCAGGGTATCGTCGTCCTCACCACGGGCCGGCGCACCGAGAAGTTCGCGCTGCGGGAGCTGGCTCACCTGGCGCCGGTCTGCTTCGTGCAGATGGGGGATTTTCTGAGCGCCGCGCTGGATACGGTGGTCGCGGTCGGCATCGGTGAAGTCGTGATCGGCGGCATGGTCGGCAAGCTCACCAAGATGGCCCAAGGGGCATCCATGACCCATGCCGGACGCGGCGCGGTGGACATGGATCTGCTGGCCGATCTGGCCGCGGAGATCGGGGCGCCGTTCCAGGTATGCACCGAGATCCGCCGGGCCAGGACAGCGCGCTATGCCGCCGAGCGCATGCGGGATTTGAGCATGCTCATGGATTTCCATCGGGCCCTGGCCGAGCGGGTGGTACACGACCTTACCGGGCGTTACCCGGACCGGTTCAGGTTGCAGGTGTTGGTGTGCGACCCGGACGGTAACCGGATCGCGGAAGCGACCTCGGACTCGTGTGCGCACTGACCGACAGATAAACTTCTTGGCTCTTTATGGATTCCGGACTGCTTTGGAGTGGGAGAGGGGATCAAACAAGCTCGGAGGTTGGGCAAAGCCGGTAGGATGCGGTGAGCGCCTGCCCACCGCCCCAGGAATGTCTGCCTGTGCCGGCCTATCCACCACCTCAGGGATGGCTAGGCACAACAGACAAGGGGCAGGCCGCGAACCGCATCTTTGGACGGCGACGTGCCCAACAAATCATTTAAATATTAACCACCACCAAAATGGGAAGTTATCCTCCAACACCACCACCGCAACGCCTTTGGTTGCATGCTGTTTCCGATCGATACGCTCAGGTGTACGAGTACCTCATTTCACCCTATTTTATGTTCTCAGGCTCGTAGGCTGGGCTGTGCCCACCAGCCAGGCACGGTGTTGGTGGGCACAGCCCACCCTACGGGTTACGCGCAAAATATGCAGAAATGGGGTACTAGCCGCCCTTGACCAAGAAGAAGCCTAAACCCTTCCCCAAGCCCCCCGACGCGGTGGAGATCGCATCCCTGACGCCGGAGGGGCGGGGGTTGGCCCAGGTGGACGGCAAATCGGTGTTCCTCCACGGGGCCTTGCCGGGGGAGCGGGTGCGGTTCCGGTATACCCGGCTCCGCAAGGATCGGGCCGAAGGCACGGTAGAGGAGGTCTTGCGGGCAGCCCCGGAGCGGGTACCGACACCTTGCCCCCATGCGGACATCTGCGGGGGTTGCAGCCTGCAACATCTGGACCCTGCCGCCCAGATCCGCTGGAAGCAGGAGATGCTCGAGCGAGTGCTGGCAGAGACCGGCCAGGTGCGCCCTGAACGCCGGCTGCCGCCGCTGATCGCCGCGCCCTGGGGCTATCGGCGCAAGGCCCGCCTGGGGGTCCGCTATGTGGCCAAGAAAGGACGCACCCTGGTGGGGTTTCGCGAGCGCGGGACCTCTTATATCGCCGACCTGCGGCGCTGCGATATTCTGCATCCCACAGTGGGGGAGCGCATTGAGGCTATCGCCAAACTCCTGGACGGCCTCTCGATCCGGCAGCGGATACCGCAAATCGAGATGGCGATGGGTGAGGGTCCCTGCGTACTGGTATTGCGGGTCCTGGAACCGCCCTCGGCACGGGATGTGGCCCGGCTGACGGATTTCGGCGAGACCTGCGGGTTGCACTTCTATGTACAGGCGGGCGGGGCCGAGACCATTCGTCCCCTGCTCGGTCAGGGTGTGGATCTCTACTATGACCTGCCCGGCGCGGATGTCCGCCTGTATTTCCAGCCGACGGATTTCACCCAGGTCAATCCAGGGCTCAACAGAATGATGGTCGAGCAGGCATTGGTGTTGCTCGCCCCCCGGTCGGACGAGCGGATACTCGACCTCTTCTGCGGGCTCGGGAATTTTACCCTGCCCATCGCCCGCCGGGCCGCGGAGGTCCTGGGCGTGGAAGGAGACCCGGGATTGGTGGCCCGGGCCCGGACCAATGCCGAGCACAACGGCATCACCAACGCCCGCTTTGTCGCCGCCGATCTCTACGCTAGGTCAGACCCTCAGCCTTGGGCCTCACAGCGGTTCCACAAGGCGCTGCTGGACCCGCCCCGCAGCGGTGCGCTCCAGGTGTTGGAGCTGCTGCCGGCGATAGGGGTCGGGCGTATCCTTTATGTATCCTGCTATCCCGCAACCTTGGCGCGGGACGCGGACCGCTTGGTGAATGGTCTCGGCTATCGGCTGCGGGCGGTGGGCATGCTGGACATGTTTCCGCACACGGCGCATCTGGAGGCGATGGCGGTATTCGAGCGCGGTTGAAGCACAGTCGCGGAGGGCTTGAGCAATGGGCGTGGAGATCGAGCGTAAATTCCTGGTCAAAGACGATTCTTGGCGTTCCGATGTGGAGTCAGAGGCGCATTTGATGCAGGGCTATCTGGCGGACGGTGACAAAGCGACGGTCCGGGTTCGGGTAACGGATGGTGCCGCCTATCTCACCATCAAAGGGCCCACGGTGGGGGTCCGGCGCAGCGAGTACGAATATCCGATTCCAATCGAAGACGCCCAGGCCATGCTGCGGGATCTCACGGTGTATCCCGCCATCGACAAGATGCGCTACCAGGTCCGGTCCGGCAGACACCTGTGGGAGCTGGATCTGTTCGCCGGAGAGAACGCGGGGTTGGTGCTGGCGGAGCTGGAGCTCGGTTCCGAAGACGAGCCCTTCGAGCTACCGGCATGGGCGGGAGAAGACGTGAGCCACGACCCGCGCTACTACAATGTCAACCTGGCGCGGAATCCCTATAAGCACTGGTGATGTCAGGTCCTGGATGATGCGGTTCTATTTGAAAAGAGGGCAAACTGGGCGACGGGCTACCAGGTATAGGTCAGGCTCGTAAACAGACCATCGGCGGAACGTCCGGTGCCGCCTACTTGTTTCGAATAGTCCCAATCCCGAGCGTATTCGATCGCGAGCTTGATGCCGTCCATGAACCATTCGCCGGCACCGATCAGCAGTCGCCGTTTGGGCAGGAAACCGACCCGTGAGCGCTCGCCGTCGATGTCCCGCTGGACCCCGCCGAAATCACGGCTCTCGGAATAACTCATGGCGAGATAGGTGCCTTGGGCGCCGATGGCCTCCATCCAGGGGTTCCAGTCGAGCTGATAGCCGAGCGAGACCTGCCAGGCGCCGGGGCTGATGGAGACCCGGTTCTGCGCATCGTCGGTAAAGCGCGCGGTACCGATCGCACCGTTCCACTCACCCACCAGGGATACCGGTCCCAGGGTCGATCTGAGGCTGGCGGCAAGGCCGGGGACCAGGCCGATATCACCGAGCCATTTGCGGTATTCCTGGCTCATGAAGCGGCTGTCGAAGATCGAGCTGTTATAGTCGATACCCAGGTCGAGGGTCCAGGGGCAAAGGTCGGACGCCGTGAGCTCGTCGTAGGGCCTCCCGCAATGACCGCCGGTACGGTAGCCGAAGGTGAGGTTGAAATGGTCGTCGGGGTGCCAACCGGACTGCTTGCGAGCGAAGGTATCGCCGTTGAATGTATAGAGGGCGAGGTTGAATTGCGGCGGTTCGGGCGGCGGTACGATTGCCGCTGGCGGCGGGGGATAGGTCGTGGGCGCCTTGAAACCGGTGCTGCTGAGTAGCTTGTCCCACCCGGGCTTCAGAACCTGGGGTTGGACCGGCGGTGGCGTAACGGGCAGCGGCGGTGTTTGTGACGGCGTCGGAAATCCGGCGCCGATTCCGATGGCGACCTGCCGCTGTTCGAAGCCGGAAATCGTCAAGGGGTCCTCGATGGTCAGCACGTCGGCCACCGGGTTGCCGGTCGAGATGCCGAACGGCAGGATGATGCGGCCCGCCGTCAGGTAAGGAGGAAACCGTTGCGGATCGCCGATGGTGATGAAGGCCGTATCCAGATTGATGCGGTCCACCGATTCCTCAAAGCCGCCGGTCGACACGAAGGATACGTCCTTTCCATCGTCGTATTCGATGACCATGCCGGCACGGGTCCAGTCGTTGACCGAGAACTCCAGATCGAGCTCCGCCGTATTCAGCAAGACATCACTGGCGGAGGTGCCGTCGAAATCCTCGCTCCAGCCGGTGACTATCTCCAGGGTGCCGCCCAAGGCGACAGCGTCGTTGATATTTGATCCGACAGAGGTCATGGCGTCGCGGATGATGGCGCGGGTCGCGTCTTCCTGGGCGTGCCGGGCCGATTCGAGCTCACTGACCCGCTGCTCCAAGCCGTGCGATCCCAAGCCGTGTGACCCCAGGGTAGCGGCGACCGCCGCGTCGCTCTCCAGCTCGACCACGCGCCGTTCAAGCACCGCCTTGTCCTTCGACAGGATCTCGATGGTCCGGTCCTGGCGGGTTTTCGCGTCCTCCAACTCGGCGACGCGGCGGGCGAGGGGATTGCGACCCGCGACCCCAGGGCCGGCGGTGACCCTGGTGCCGGGTCCGGGCTTGCCGTCTGTTACGGGCCTGGCGGGCCCACTCCGGGTCGGTTTGGTTTCCAACGCGGCGAGCTTGTGCTCCAGCCGTTCCTTGTCCATGACCATGGAACGGAATGCCTCGTTCTGGGCGGCCTGCGCGGTCTCCAGCTCGCGGACACGCTGCTCGAGGGCGGTCTTTTCGGTCGTTACGGCGCGCATCACCTGCTCCTGATCGGCCCTGGCCGCTTCCAGCTCCGCGACCCGCCGGGCCAGACCCTCCTGAGCAGCGGTTCCGTCGGCCTGATCGCTGTCTGCCGCCGGTGTCGGCGCCGCACCGGGAGCCTGTTGTGACTCCAACGCCGAGAGCCGAGCCGCCATGGCCTCGTTCTGTGCCTTGAGGGCCTCGAAGGCCTGCATCAGCCGCGCGAGCTCATCCGCATCCGCCGCATATGCAGGCACCGGCATGGTCATGCCCGGAATGAGGATAAGCATGGACCATGGGAAAGCTTGACGAATCACGACGGCATCCTCCTACAAACTCCTATCCCTATTCCTACAACAGACCCCTATCCGTTGGTATTGAGAGATTTCTCTCCACTCTTTAATATACCATTTATAGAGTATTTCTACATTTGTCGGCAAAATAAAAACTGCAAAAAATCTTTATTTTCCAGCATATTATAATTGTTACTCTGCGCATAAGAGCTAACATAACAATATTAGAAGAATCTGTAATTCGCTGTGCGCATTCACGGTAGACCGCATGCCTACTGGGAACAAGCTCCCGGAAACCGTCTGTCGAATTCGGCGCATCTGCTAAAATAATTAGGCATACGGCGAGGAGACGGATGTTGTTGCCCGTCCATCGACAGCGAGAATACTTTGTTGACTTGACGTAGTCGGACGACGTCTACCTGTGTCGCCGTGATTCAGTTCTTCGCGGAGGCGAATGAATTTGTGCGGAAGGCAGGATGCCGAGACGGTATGTAACCCCCGACCGGAATGAGGGTCGGGGTCCTAAATTCTTGCATTGCATGGAGAATGAGCATGCGTTCTGCAATAACGATTCCCGAGAATAAGACACCCTTTACCGCTCCTACTTTTCGGTCCTGTGCCCTGGCATTTGCCGCGCTCGGATTCTTAGGGGGTACGGCGGTCGCGATGGCGGGTAGCCCTGCCGCCAAAGGCGCGGAGAAACCCGATCTAAGCGGGGTCACCGGCCTCAAGGAATGGGGGGTGAAGGCCGAAAACCTGTCCCCGAGAGGCCACAATCCACTCTATTTCCCACTCAAGCCAGGCTTCAAGTTCGTCATGGAGTATCCCGACAGTAAGAACGGCTATTACAGGAAAGAGGTCATCGTTCTCGACGAGACCGAGCCGTTCGATGTCCCCGGATTCGGCAAGTTCGAAGCGGCCGTCGTCCAGGAGGAGGAGTTCTTCGACGGCGTCTGGACTCAGCAGGCGCTCAACTGGTTTGCCATCGACAAGACTACCAACGCCGTGTATGCATTCGGCGAGCTGAGCTGGGAGGTCGATCACGCGGGCCGCAAGATCTTTGCCGGCACCTGGCGCGTCGGTGAGCCCGACGGCAACGGCATCGCCGAGCCCGGCCTGCTGATGCCCGCCGAGTTCAAGATTGGAGACAAGTATCTCTACGAGGCCCACGAGCTGGAGGCCCACGGCTACTCCGAGAACCGGGAAGAGGGACTGACCATGACGGTCCCGGCCGGTACCTTCAAGGACTGCGTGAAGGTACGCGAGTTCAATATCACCGACCCTGACGACATCACCGATAAGTGGTGGTGCAAGGGCGTGGGAATCATCAAGGACACCTCCGACGGCGAGCTGGTCGAATCCGACGGACTTCCCGGCAAAAAGGTCACGGAATTCGGCAAATTCCATAAGAATCCTGTGCAGAAGATCGATGCGCCGGTCGCCAAGATCGACGGATTCCAGGCCTCGGAGATCGCGCTGAAGAAGATCCCGGGTGAGGTCAACTCGGTGAAGATCGAGCGCAAGGGCGACCACAATGTCTACGCCGTCGAGATCATCGGCGCGAAAGACGGCGTAGAATGGGATGTCTTCGTCGACATCGAGACGGGCGAGATCGTCGGTACGGATAACTGAGGAGATGCGCGACGCGGCTTTGACTTCGAGGCGCCGTGAGCTGCGGCCATGGATGGTCGCGCCATTGATTGACTGACAGCCAGGTCCGCCGGCTCAATTTCAGAGAGATCGAGTCATGAAAAAAACCACCCCAACCATTTTATCCATCCTCGTTGGCCTGCCGTTCGCCTTCGCTGTTCAGGCCACAGACCCAGCACCCAAGCCGGGGACCGAGGAGTTCGGGCTGACCCCGCGGGAGCTCGTCCAGGCCATCGACCAGGTCGAGGCCCTGATCACCAAGTGCATGCGCGGCCAAGGATTCGAGTATGTGGCCGCCGATTACAATACGGTACGCAAGGGGATGTCCGCGGACAAGACCCTGCCCGGGATGAGCGAAGAAGACTTCATCGACCGCTACGGCTTCGGCGTCTCGACCTTCTACACGGGGCAAGCGCCGCAGCTCTCCGCGGGTTACAGCCCCGCAAAGATCGGTCTCGGCGAGCGCAACGTGGGGATTTTCAAGAACCTCTCTGCGGCCGATCAGGTCGCCTATAACCGCGCCCTGTTCGGAGAGAATCCCGGCGAGAGCTTCGCGGTCGCCATCGAGGCCGAGAACTTCTCGCGCACAGGCGGATGCACCCGCGAAGCAATCGGCCAAGTCTTCACCGAGGACCAGCTGCAGGCGAGCTATTACAACCCCAAGGACGCCCTTATCAACAAGGACCCACGCATGAAGGAGGCCCTGCGTAAGTACGCCGCACAGATGCGTACCATGGGTCTGGACTACAACCACCCGGATGAGGTGGAGCCGGATATCCGCGAGCGTCTCGCTGCGTTGACCAAAAATGGTACCCTGCGGGTGGAGGACATGACGCCCGAGCAGATCAAGGCATTCAAGAAGCTCCAGGCTGAGGAACGCCGCGCCGCGGCCATGAACTTCCACTTGGCGGAGGAGCTCTTCGACCCCGTCGAAGCAGCGATTGAGAAGGAGCTCTTTGCACGCAAGGTCAAGTAGCCCATACGGAGTCCATTATCCGCAGAGTACACGGATTCTCGCGGATGGCTCTTTTATGGATTCCGGACTGCCAACGATCATGGAAGGGTACCACCGAACGTTTTGGAGTGCGGCGGCAACTTTACCCCGATGCTTACCGGAACCTACAGCGCCAGGCATAAGCGGGGGGGCAGCCAAGTGGCACAATCCTGCCGCCGCTTTGGATTTGGCGACGCATCCATCCCCGGCAAAGGCCTTGCGGCTAGGGGAAAGCGCCGTCGCCGCGGCGCGTGTGGAGCCCGATGCCCAGGTTCTTGGCAAGCGCTGCTGGTATCCCCCGTCGCTGAGGTTTGATTCGGTTGCGCCGCTTTGCCGGCGCACTCTAAAGCAGTCCGGAATCCATAAAGAGCCATCCGTAATTATATGAAGATCGAGTACGATACCCGCAAGGATGCGAGCAATCTTCAAAAGCACGGGGTATCGTTGGTGCAGGCAGAGGACTTCGAGTGGGACACGGCGGTAGTCTGGGACGACGTGCGTTGTGACTATGGCGAGCCGCGTGGGTGTGCACTCGGGTATATCGGCAAGCGGCTTTACTTCGCTGCCTTCGTGGATAGAGGTGGACGCCGACGGATTATCAGCTTGCGAAAAGCCAACAGGCGAGAGATCAACCACTATGCCCAGGCTTAAACCAAATACCCTTATCCCAACCCCGGAGGAGGATGCGGCCATCACGGAGGCCGCGGTGTCGGATCTCGACGCACGTCCGTTCACGGACGAAGAATGGGAGCAGGTCAAGCCGACGCTGTGTCCTGAACGTCCCGAGGCGGAGATGACAAGGGATGCGGTGAGTGAAACGGGCCGTATCGATTACCACTCACCTTGCAGGCGAGACGCCTGTGCTCCAGATGCACAAGCAGGCAGCGAACCACATCGATGAGCGAGGCTGGCGGCTGGTAGCTGGTGACTGGAAGCCCGCCGGTGGGCACAGCCCACCCTACGGTCGTGCCGGGGGTGTAGGATGTGGTGAGCCGGCGGGCAGGGACGCCCGCGGCAAACCGCATCGACCGGAATTCATAAAGGGCCATTCAGAGTATGGCAGGGAAACGAGTTGCGGTTTTGGCCGGTGCGGTGGTGGTGGTCGCCATGGCCGCGGCGGTGGGCTGGATCGCCGGATCCAAGATCGAATCTCCGGCAGATGCCGCCGCCCGCACCGCTCCCCCCAAGCCGTCGCCGATCTTGGTTCCCATCGAGAAGCGCGTACTGAGCACTGAGCTCGTGACCCGAGGCACGGCCAGGTTCGGGCTGCCGCAACCCGTCTCCATTGCACCTTCCAATCTCAAGGCCGGTCCCAGCCTGATCTCCACCCTGCCGGTGCGCAACGCCCAGCTGGAGGAAGGCGCCGTCCTGCTCACGGCCTCGGGCCGCCCCGTTATCATTCTGCAGGGCAAGCTACCGGCCTATCGTGACCTGGTTCCCGGTAGCGCGGGGGAAGATGTCCGCCAGCTGGAGGAGGCGCTGACGCGTTTGGGCTTCGACCCAGGTCCGGCGGACGGGGCCTATGACCAACGGACCAGCACTGCCGTGGCCCGCTGGTACGAGTCTCGGGGCTGGGAGCCGTTCGGTGCCACCCGAGAACAAACCGCTGCCATGCGCTCGATCGAGCAGGCGTGGGAGGATGCACGCAAGGCCGAGCTCGCGGCCGCGGCGGCCCTCTCCGCGGCCGGCTTGGAGGTAAAGGCCGCCCGTGCCAGCGCAGAAGCCAACAACAGCGCCGCGGCGGCAGCGCTGGCGGCCCGCCGCGCGGACCGGCGGGGGCTCGCCGCTGCCTCGACCAAGGACCGGGCCCTGAGCATAGAAGCGGCAAAGGCCCAGGCGAAGGCCGCTCTGGAGGTCGCCAAGGCCGATGTGGCCGCAAAGGTCGCCGAGCGGGCGCGGGTCGTGCTGGACCCACGCCAGCCGAAGACGGCCCGCGAGGCCGCGGAGGCCAATCTCAAGCTGGCCCAGGCCGCCCTCGAGCAGGCCCGGGTGGAGGGCGAGCTGGCGATTCGCCGGGCGCAGCGTGAATCCAGCTCCGGGACCCTGGGGGTAGGTTCCGCCGATGCCGCGATCAAGTCCGCCGAGGCGGCCGTCAAGTCTGCCGCCCTCGACGGCAAACGGGCGATTCGAGCGGCCCTGGATGCGCGCAAGATCGCAGAATTCGAGGCCAACCTGGCGGCCAGGCGGGTCTCCCGCCTGAGTGCCAAGCTAGAGCAGGCCCGCAGTAAGCTCGGCATCCAGGTACCGGTCGACGAGCTCGTGTTTCTGCCCGCGCTCCCGGTGCGGGTCGAAGCGATTCAGGCGGCCGTCGGCGATGCGGCGACCGGTACCCTCATGTCCGTAACCGACAACCGGCTCTCGATCGACGCGTCGCTGCCGCTGGAGACCGCGCCTTTGGTCCGACCCGGCATGCAGGTCCGGATCGACGAGCAGGCGCTGGGCGTCACGGCCACCGGCTTGGTCAAATTCGTGGCCGATAGGCCGGGGACCCGCGGGGTCGATGGCTTCCACTTTTACTTCGAGGTCGCCGTCGAAGAAACGACCATGAAGCTGGAGGGCTTCTCCCTGCGCTTGACCATCCCCATCGAATCGACCGCAGGCGAGGTCATCGCCGTGCCCTCCAGCGCCCTGTCCCTGTCCGCGGACGGTACCTCGCGCATCCAGGTCGAACGCGGCGGCGCACTGGAATATGTGGTGGTGAAACCGGGGATGTCGGCGGACGGCTTCGTCGCGGTCACCCCGATCGCCGGAGCCTTGAACCCCGGCGAATTGGTCGTAGTCGGCGTCGGGAATCCGGGTGCCAGCCTTCCACCATGACCCGATCGGAGACCGATCGCTCGCGCCGTGTACTCGATCTGGCCGGCATCGGACGCCGGTACGGCACCGAGCCTCCCATCCATGCCCTCACGGATATCCACCTGGGCATCGATCAGGGCGATTGGGTGGCGATTACCGGGCCCTCAGGCTCCGGTAAGTCGACGCTGCTCAATATCCTCGGTTGTCTGGACCGGCCGACGGCGGGCACCTACCACATCGACGGTATCGACACCACGACCTTGACGGACCGGGAACGGGCGGGCGTGCGCAGCCGGCGGATCGGGTTCGTCTTCCAGTCGTTTCACCTCCTGGCCTATCGCAGCGTGCTCGAAAACGTCATGTTGGCGGAGGTCTACCGCAACCGGCCCCAAGCCGGACGGCGCGAACGGGCCATCACCGCCCTGCAGCGAGTGGGGCTCGGGCACCGCCTGGAGTATATGCCGACCCGGCTCTCCGGCGGCGAACGTCAGCGGGTAGCCATCGCCCGCGCCATCGTCGGCTCACCGAGCCTGCTACTCTGCGACGAGCCCACGGGCAATCTGGACTCGAAGAACTCCGCTGCGATCATGGATCTGTTCGAGCAGCTGAACCGAGAGGGTCTGACGCTGGTGATCGTTACCCACGACCCAGAGGTTGCCGACCGGGCCCCGCGGCGGGTGCATATCGTCGACGGGCGCCTGACGGACCTCACACCCGGGGAAACCGGGCCGCCTCCCTCCGAAGCCTTCGGCAGCGGGGGCGGGCGGGCGGCTTCGCGCTCCGGCATTACCGTCCGGGACATGCTCACGGAGGCGGTGGCCGGCATGTTGGCCAGACCCGGACGCATGCTGTTGACGGTCCTGGGGGTCGTGATCGGGCTCACGGCGCTGGTGGCGACTATCGGGCTGACCAGGACCGCGGGCAATCGCATCATCAGCCAGTTCGACGCGCTCGCCGCCACCGAGCTCTTCATCAGCGCCCGGCCGGGACGCACGACAGGAATCGTCGATCCCAGGGCGATCCCCTGGGATGCGCCCTCGCGGTTATTGCGGCTCAACGGCGTCGAGCGCGTGGGTAACCTAAGTCAGGTCGAGGTGGGAGATAGGCTGGTGAGCGCCTCGCCGGTCAAGGACCCGCTGCATCCGACCGCCGTGAAGATGGCCATTCACGCCGCATCACCCAGCTTGTTCTCCGCCGTCCGCGCCGAGCTCCAAAGCGGACGGCTGTTCGATCGCGGGCATTCGGGCAGCGCCGAGCGGGTCGCCGTCCTGGGACCGGATGCCGCACGCCGACTCGGGATCAAGGGGCTCAATCAGCTGCCGGCGATCTCCCTCGGCGATCACCGCTATCTGATCATCGGCATATTGCGCGATCTGGTGCGCAAGCCGGAGCTGCTCGGGTCCGTCATCATTCCCGAGGGGACGGCCCGCAAATACTTCGCGTTGGCCGGGCCCGGTACGCTAGTGGTCGAAACCAGGATCGGCGCCGCCTATCTGATTGCGGAACAGGCACCTTTGGCGCTGCGTCCGGACAACCCGCGGGTCCTCAAGGTAGAGGTACCCCAGGAGCCGAAGCGCGTCCGCGACGAGGTGCAGACGGACCTGGATGTCATGTTCCTGCTGCTCGGCGGCCTGTCCCTCATCGTCGGCGCCATCGGCATCGCCAACATCACGCTGGTGGGGGTCATGGAGCGCACCCCCGAGATCGGCCTGCGCCGAGCGATCGGTGCCACCCGCAGCCATATCGCGCTCCAATTTCTGCTCGAGAGCGCCTCCATGGGCGCCGTCGGCGGCATTATCGGCGCCAGCCTGGGCGTCCTGGTCGTCATCGCCGTCTCGGCCTACCAGGTCTGGACACCGGTACTGGACCCCTCTGTACCCTTCCTGGCACCCGTCGTAGGCAGCGCAATCGGCCTCTTGTCAGGGACCTATCCGGCGCTACGGGCCGCACGGTTGGAGCCGGTGGAGGCCTTCCGGCATTGATGATCGCATTCATGCTATCATTTTAGAGTCATCCTGATAACAGAGGTCAAATCAAATGGGACAAGTCGCTATTCGTAATCTCGACGACGGTGTATTGCACTGCCTCAAACAACGCGCGAGGAGAAACCATCGGTCTCTTGAGGGCGAGCTGCGCCAAATCCTCACCCTAGCCGCACTCCCGTCACGCGCCGAGCTGACGGCAAAGGCCGAGGCGCTGGCGCAAGCACTCAAGGGCCGCTGGACCGGTGACAGCACCTCACTCATCCGCGAGGACCGCGACCGTTGAGTCTAGTTGTAGACGCCAGCGTCGCCCTGAAGTGGTTTGTACCGGAGACGGGTCACGAAGCGGCCATTGCACTCTTGAGAAACGATGGCGATCTGCTCGCCCCCGACTGGTTGCTCATCGAGGTCGCCAACGCACTCTGGAAACAATGGCGCCGGAATGCCATCGACCCGCAGCAGATCGATGATATGCTCGGAATGCTGACCCGGATTCTTGTGCTCAGCGACGCGCGTCCTTTGGTAGGGAGGGCATCGAGTATAGCCCGCTCACTCGATCACCCGGTCTACGATTGCCTCTACCTCGCACTCGCCGAGACCAATCGCGTACCGCTTGCTACTGACAACCGTACGCTGCTGAAAAAAGCTGCCGCGGCGAACTTTCCGGTTCAACCGCTACAGGGATCTGTAGGTTGAGGAAGTTCCGTCGGGTGCGGTGAGGAACGAACCACACCGGTAGTGGTAGATTTTCAAGTGGTAGAAATGCGGAACGACTATCGATTGCTGGACGTTTCCACTTGAACCTTACCCACCACCTTTTCTTCATCTGCGGAAATCTGCGTAATCTGCGGATGAAAAAGAGGTGGCTGGCATTCGGTGGATGGCGCAAGCTTATCCGCCCTACGCGGGTTCACTGTATCTTTTGCCTTCGTCGGGCATCACCGTCGAGGACCCGGTGATAGAGCGCCAGGGTCTGGCTGGCCATGCGCTCCGCGGTGAAATGCTCCAGGAAGCGGGTCCTGGCCGCGGTCCCGAGGGCGTGGCGCTGAGCGGGATCAAGCAAGTGCTGCAGCTGGGCTCTGAAGGCCGCACTGTCTTCGCAGGGAAATAGATACCCATTCTCGGCATCGCGTACCAGCTCGGGGATACCGCCGACCGCGCTGGCCAATGCCGGAAGCCCTGCGCGTGCGGCCTCTAACAGGCTCAAGGATAAGGCCTCCCGCCGTGAGGGCAGGACCAGCACGTCAGCCAGCCGGTACCAGGTGCTCAATGCCTCCAAGGACGTTTGCCCGAGTAAGACCGCTGTCTCCCTCAGACGCGGGCTGGAGGCGAGTCTATGCCGGCAGGCGCGTCCATAGTCGGTTCCCTGCCAATCACCGGCGAACAGCACCAATACCCGCTCGGCTAGCTCCCGCGGCAGATCCGCGAGCTCTTCCAGCAGCCAGTCCTGTCCCTTGTCGCGGATGAAACGGCCGACTTGGAGCAGTACCAGGCGGTCCTGGGTACATTTGCGCTCGGCAAGCCTGCGGAAGAGCGGTGATTCTTCCACCGATTTGGCCGGCTGGGGCGGGATTTCGGGGATGCCGTGGTAGATCAGGTGCAGGTTGGACAGGCCACGCGCGCGCAGCGCCCGCTCCACCGCCCGGCTCACGCAGATGATCGGGGCAGCACGGTCGAAGTGCTTCCAGGAGTTGGTCGAATGTGCGGTCATCACCAGGGCCGGCGCTTGGCTCCAACGCCTGGCAAGGCGCGCATAGTGGCTGGCGCGCATGGCGTGGGCATGCAACAGGTCGGGCCGATGGCGGCGTATCAGTCTGCCGAGGCGTAAGGCCGATAGCGGATCGAAGAACCCTCGCATGGGCAGGGGCAATACCTCGAACCCTGCGTCGAGGGCCTGTTCCGCAAGCCAACCCCGGGGCTGGGTCAGTATCCTGGGCGTCCAACCCTGCTCATGCTGGGCCGCGGCCAATTGCAGCAGGTGGATCTCGATACCGCCGACACCGGCGGAGTGGAACAGGTGAAAGATGCTACCGGACTGGGCCATGACGCTCCCGAGCTGCGTCGAGCCGTGGCAGGCAACCGCTGCTCTTCAGCCGCGGAATTGACCCTCTATTGCGTCTGAGCGGTTTCGAACTCGATCTCGACGAATGAGCGATTGCCGTCCGGTGCGACCGATCCGACGGCCAGCTTGTAGTCCGTATCCGGCTTCATCCAGCCGTTCGGGATCTCAAACGAGGACGCATTGCCGGGGAGTTCGGCTTCAATCGCCAGGTCGGTCGCTGCGTCCTCCAGGCTCAAGACGTACTTCTCGATGCCCTTGAGCGGTTTCCACTGCACCTTCAACCCGGCTGCCGGAATATCCTCCTGTCCATCCTTCGGGAGGAGGAAGGATACCGGCGGCGGCAACCGGTGGCTCAAGGTACCGCTGCCGCTTATCCGGTCTCCGTCCATGGTGATACCGGTGAAGCCGTAGGCGCCCGCCGGAAAGTCGGCCTGCACCCGGCCATCGTCCTCCGGCTCCGGGGACTCCAGCTTGACCGATCGGATGCCAAGCTTGCCTTCGGGGACCTGGAAATCGACTAGCGTGCGGCCGTCCGGCGCTACGAGGGTCAGGGCCGACAGTCCCTCATCATCACCTTTGGCCTCGATGACGACCTCGGCATCGCCATCGGTGACGTTCCGCTCCAGATAGAGCTTGGTCTTGTCGAATTGGTCGTCGGCCTGAACGTCGCCGACCACGACAAGCGCGCATGCGGCGACTGCTGCGGCAGGGAGCTGCGATTTCATCTCGATACCTACAAAGGATTCCGTTGCGGCATCGCACGGGAGCCGCGCGATCGAGCCCCATTCATCGTCCGTAGCGCCGATCTCTTCCACTCTTGCCGCTGTAGCTCCTGGTCTCGGGTAGAGACCCATTCTCCCGCCTCATTCGATTGGTAGAGCGCGAATTCCTCGTCGCTGTCAAAGTCTTCGCGTGTTAAGACCTGCGGTAATTTTGGTTTACTCATGGCTGTCAGGTGTCAGATGGATTGATGGGCACGCTTCGCTTGGTGCATCCTGACGAACAGCCGCGGTGCGAAAACCGCCGCGGAATGACCGAAACCTCGAGATCGGTTTGATGGACGCTTGCTTTGCCCATCCTACGCGGGCTTGGTCATTACCGGTGATTGGCCAAGGATTATGAAATCCTGAGCACCACCGCTGAGAATATGGTCCGGATTGCGATGCTGCGGATCACGGTTGCCAAGTGTGTATGAAATTTAACCAGACAGCTTCTTACTTTATTATGCCCGTGAAACCACATCCCTCTACAAGGTGAACGTCCAATGAAGACTCCAATCTGGATTTCCTATGATCTGGAGGTGCGAGGCGACTATGAGGGAATGTACACTTTCCTCGACACGTACCATGCGAGAGAATGCGGCGACAGCATAGCACTCCTGTCTTTCGAGTATGAAGACGACTTGATTGCCGAACTCAAAGCCAAGATTTGGGAATACGTCGATCTCCATCCCCGGTCACGGATTTACGTATGCGGAAGCTCCGCGCCGCGGAGAGCCTTTCGGTGGGATGCAGCCATCCCTGGCCTTTCCCACTCTACGCGGGCTTTGCCCAACCCACCGACTTTGTTCCCTTGCCAAGCCTGTAGGATGGGCAAAGCCCCTGTTGGGCACGGCGCGATATAGGCCGTCGGCTCGATCACCGGCTCGGCAGTGCGCGCCTTTGCCCAACCCACCCCATCTATTAACGCGGTCGATGCGGTTCGCCGCGGGCGTCCCTGCCCGCTTACCTCACCACATCCTATGAGCTAGGGTGACGCGTTATTTCTCCGAGTCGCACCCGGAAATGAGCCGGGGAGACCGTCAAGAAGCGATCTCCTCAATTCTGATTACTTCTCTAAACCGCTCAAAATCCTTGCTGTTGTGGGTCAACAGACAGGGGATAACGTATGCCTGCATGGTGGCCACGATGTTGGCGTCATGAATCTGTTTACCACCGATCTTGAAATCCCCTATCAACTTGACGAGCTGCTCAGTGACAGCGGCGGTATCGTCCGCTATCTGAAAGCGTTCCTCCAGATAGCGTACCCGTTCGGTCATGACATCCGGTGGTGACGGCTGGGCAAAGGTTTGCGGTCGGGTGCGCGCGGCGATGAACTCCCGCAACACTTGGCGACTGATCCATAAAGGCCGTTTAGCCTGATATGCATCACATAACGCTTTGATCGCCGCATCATGTAGCGGTGCTGTCACCACGTTGGCGTAGATCAGGATATTGGTGTCTATAAAAAGCGGATCAGCGTCCGTCATCGCCGTACAGGTCCTCTCGGCGCAGGCTCATCCCATCCGGCCAGGGACCTAGATCGTCCACCGGAAAATCCAGGGATTCCTTACCGCTGGTTAGCTTCCGGTTTTTTGCCCGTTCTTTCAGGAAATCGACGAAATCCTCCACCTCAGCGACTCGATCTGACGGAAGTGACTGGATCTTCTCGATCAAGGTTTGTGCATACTGGATAGGCATCGCCATTTGAACACCTTCATACAGAGAGAGACCAAAGCCTATCAGAGATGGCGGGCGTGCCCAATAAGATCCCTCGTTTCGCTCGGGATGACAAGAATGTCGGGCACGTTACCATCCATCGATGCGGTTCGCCGCGGGCGTCCTTGCCCACGGCTCACCACATGCTACTCTGCTTCGCCGCACTCCGATCAGCCGGCGACCGGTGCCGGTTCTCCCCCGATGCGCTCCAGGGCCCGGGCGGAGCCTTTGCCGAAGCGCAGGTAGAGGGCGGGGATCACGAACAGGTTGAGCAGGGTCGAGGTGACCAGCCCGCCGAGGATGACCAGGGCCATCGGGTACTCGATCTCGTGCCCGGCGATGTCCCCGGCGATCACCAGGGGCAACAGGGCCAGGCCGGTGGTCAGTGCCGTCATCAGGATCGGTGCCAACCGTTCCCGGGCACCGCGCATGATGAGGTCGATCCCGAAGGTCTCACCCTCATGCCGTTCCAGGTGCTGGAAGTGGCTGATCATCATGATGCCGTTGCGGGCGGCGATACCGAGCACCGTCAGGAACCCGACCAGGGAGCCGAGGGAGACGATGCCGCCGCCCAGGTAGGCGGCGATGATGCCGCCGACCAAGGCGGTGGGAAAGGCCAGAAAGGCCATCAGTGCCAGCGTCCAACGCTTGAACGAGGTGTGCAGGAGCAGGAGAATGATCGCGGCGGCCAACAGGGTAAATACCCGCAGACGGGCCTCCGCGGCCTGGCGCTCCGCGTATTCCCCGAGCAGTACCGGATAATAACCGGTCGGGAACTCGACGGTTGCCAGGCGCCGTGCGACCTCCTTGGCGACGGTGCTCAAGGCGACGCCTTCCTCCACATTGCCGCCCACATCGATGCGCCGTTGCATATTCTCACGCTTGACCACGTTCGGCGTCGGCTTGATTTCGACCCGCGCCACGTCGGCCAGGCGTACCTGCTCGCCGCTCGGGGTATCGAGCAGCAGGTTCTCGATGTCGGTCACACTGTTGCGCACCTCGGGAACGCCCCATACTTGCACGTCGTAGGCCTTGCCGCCGCGGAAGATGTCACCCACTTCCAGACCGGCGACGATGACTCCCGCCGCCCGGCGGACATCACCCGGCTTGAGCCCGTACTGCCGGGCCCGCTCCAGATCCACTTCCACGTCGATCTGGGGTTGCTCGGTCTGTAGCGAGACGTGTAGCTCTTTGAGTCCGGGGGTGCCTTTCAGGGCCGCTTCCACCGCCTCGGCCTGTTCACGCAGCACATGCAGGTCATGGCCGAAGATGCGCACGGTAATCGCCTCGTGGGCCCCGGTCAGCACTTCCCGAATGCGCTCCTTGAGGTAAGTGAGCACGTCGCGGTAGAGCCCCGGATAGCCGTCGACGACTTCCTGGATCTTAGCTACCGTCTCGTCATAGTCCACGGCGGGATCGACGCTGACCCAGTTCTCGCCGAAGTAGATGCCGACCACCTCGTCCATGATGAGGGCCTGACCGATGTGGGCGCCGAAGTTGCGAACCCCTGGGATCGCGCGCAACTCCTTGCTGGATTGGATGGTGATCCGGTTCATCTCCGGCCAGGAAGTGCCGGGCTTAGTCAGCCAGTGCATCAGAAAGTCCCGCTCCTTGAAGGACGGCAACAGGGACTGACCGAGCTGGGGTACGATCAGGATCCCGGCGAGGAACATGACGCCCAGGGTGGAATAGGCGATGACCGGGGTCTTGAGGAGTCCGGACATCACCCGACCGTAGCCGGCCTGCAAGGGCTTGATGAGCGGCGACTCACGCCGCTCCAGGGGCGCCTTTCTGAGCAGGATGAAACCCAGCGCCGGGGTCACCGTCAGCGCCACCACCATGGAGGCGAAGATGGCCAGCACATAGGCCCAGGCCAGGGGCTTGAAGAAGGCCCCGGAGAGCCCCTCCATAAAGAACACCGGGATCAAGGCGGCGACCTCGATCAGGGTGGCGTAGACGATCGCGCTCCGCACCTCGATGGTGGCGTCGAGGATAATCCTGCCTGCCGAGTAGGCACTGCCGGTCGCGCGGTGTCGGCGTAGACGCCGCATGATGTTCTCGATGCCGATGATGGCATCGTCGACCACCGCCCCCAGGGCGATGACGAAGCCGGCCAGGACCATGGTGTTGATGGTCGCCCCCTGCCAATAGAGCACGATACCGGCCGCGATCAGCGACAGCGGAATGGCGACGATGCTGATAAGGGCCACCCGCCACTCCCACAGGAAGGCGCCAAGGATCAGGATCACCAGGACACAGCCGATCAGAAGCGCCGTGGTCAGGTTCTCGATGGACAGCTCGATGAAGGTCGCCGGGCGGAAGATCTCGTGATCGATCTCGATGCCGGGCAGCCCCGGTTTGATCTTGGCCAGGGCCTCCTCGACCCCCAGGCTGACGTCGAGGGTGTTGGCCCAGGGGAACTTCTCGACGATCAGCAGCAGCCCCACCTCGTCGTTGATGATCCCGTCGCCGATCATCGGCTGGTGGTCTTCCAGGACCTCCGCCACGTCACCCAGGCGCAGCACCTCGCCGCCGGTATCCTTGATGGGCAACTCCGCCAGGTCCTCCGGGCTCAGAATCGGCAAGATGTGGCGGATGTGGAGGCGCTGATTCGGGGTATCGATGAAGCCGCCGGTGCCTACCACGGCTCCATCGGACCAGGGCAGCAGGCCGGAGTCCAGCGCGTCCGCCGTGGTCTTCATGACCTGGTTCAGGGTGACGCCGTTCTCTTTGAGACGCGCCGGGTCCACCTGGACCTGGAGCATCTGCAGGCGCTCACCCCAGATGGCGACGTTCGCCACCCCCTCCACATCCAGGAGCTTCTGGCGGATCTTCCAGTAGGCGATCATCGACAGGTCGATGACCGAGTGCTCCTGTGAAGAGAGGCCGATCTTCATGGTGCGGCTGGTGGCCGACAAGGGCGGCACCATGACCGGCGGACTGGCCCAGGCCGGGATCGAGGGCGTGACCATATCCACCCGTTCCTGCACCACCTGGCGGGCATGCAGCAGGTCGGTGCCGGGCTTGAAGATCAGCTTGACCGCCGACAGCTGGGGCACGGACCTGGAGCGCATCACGTCCAGCCCGTCCACGCCGGCCAGTGCCTCTTCCAGCGGGACGGTCACCAGGTCCTCCACCTCCTCGGGGGTCAGACCCAGACAGGGGGTCTGAATCTCCACCATCGGCGGTGCGAACTCAGGGAAGACATCGACCGGCATCTGGCGCAGGCGCCCGACACCGAAGAACACCATCGCGGCCGCGATGGCGATGACGATAAACCGGAACCTCAGACTGGTCCCAACCAGCCAGCGCATCATGGCTCAGTCCTCCGTGGATGGATCCAGGGGCTGTTGACATTTTTTAGCCGCAAATAAACGCAAATGGACGCAAATTGAATCGATTCCGAATTTGCGTTTTTTGCGTTCATTTGCGGCTAAATCTTCCATACTAATGCCCGATCTCGAACTCGGCCCCGAACAGCTCGGGCGCGCCGACGATCACGACCTGGGTGCCGGGCTCGGGACCCGTGTGCAGGTAGAGCTGATCGCCCTCGATGCGGTCGACCTCGACCCTGGCCCGTTTAAAGACCATGGGCTGGGGGCTGGCGTAGACCCACTCGCCGCCCCCGGCGTCATAGAGCAGCGCGCCGTAGGGGGCGACGAGCCGGTCACCCTGCCGGGTCACCTCGGCCAGCTGAATGCCCAGACGCTCCGCCGCCCGGTCGGTCAAGGTGATCCGGCTAATGCCCGAATCCCCGCTGGGCTCCACGGTTGCCGGGTGGATCTTGTGGTGTTCCGCATCGTGGGACGAGTCCCCACACCCGGCGAGCAACAGGGCGGTTGCCGGAATTGCTGCCATCGTCATCCATCGATTGAAGCGCTGCATTTTCATCTTGTACTCTCCTGTTCGGTTCCGAAGTTGCCCATTGCTTGCCCGTCCGCGACCCGGGGACCACGCAGGTCCCCGCCGGTCGCGCCCATATGCCTTGCCTGCAACGGATCACTTTTCATCGGGAACGGCCTCCAGCAGGTTCTCGAAATCCTCTTCGGACCTGGCCTCGGATCCAAAGCCGAGATACAGCAAGGGTAGTACGAACAGGATCATCCCCAGGGTGGTTACCAATCCGCCGAGTGCAGCGCCGGCCAAGGGTCCGGCAATCTCCATGCCGGCACTGGCGTGCAGCAAGGCGAACGGCAGCAAGGCGGCGGCGGTGACCAGGATGGTGGCGACGGCGGGGATAGCATTTTCAAAAGTGCCGCGCGCCACCAGCTCCGCGCCGAATGCCACACCCTCACGCCGCTCCAGCCGCTCGAAATGCAGGTACAACTTGATGGCGAGCCGCGCGGCCAAGGCCGTGACCAACAGCAGGCCCAGGAGCGAGCCGAGTGAGAACTCGGCACCGGTGAGCAGCACCACCAGGATCCCGCCGAGCACCGAGACCGGCAGACTCAGCACCAGGACTGCGGCCAACCGCCAGCTGCGTAAGGCCGCTTGGATCACCAGGAAGATACCGATCAGCGCGGTGAGGACCGCGGCCAGGACCTGCTGCTTCCCGGCGGCGAAGAACCGGTAGTCGCCCAGGACCTCCGCGTGGTACTCCAGGGGGAAGGAATAGGCCTCGAGACGGGCCTGGATCTCGTTTGCCACCTCGGCGATCCCGCGCCCGAAGATGTCGGCCTCCACATCCACATAGCGCGCTACGCCCTCGCGACGGATCACGGTCGGATGAGGCTTGACACCCACATCCGCGACCTGCTTGAGCCGGATGTATTGCCCGGTCGGGGTTTCGATCAAGAGATTCTCGATGTCGGACAGGCTGGAACGGGTGTCCGGCGTACCCCAGACCACGACGTCGAAGACCTTCTTTTCTTCGAACAGGCTCCCCACCTCCAGGCCCGAGAGCAGGGTCGCGGCGGCCCGTCGCACATCACCCGGCTTGATGCCGTATTCCTGCGCGCGCTCCAGGTCTACCTGGATCTCCACTGTCGGCTCGATCGGGGCGCCCTTGATCTCGAGCTCGGCGATGCCCTCGATGTTACCGAGCACATCCTTGACCTTCTGGGCCTCCCGCGCCAAGACATCGGTGTCCTGCCCATAGACCCGGACCACGAGCGTGTCGTCCTCCTCGGCCCGGACCGCGGCGATGCGTTCCTCCGAATAGGTGGTCAGGTCCACATCGAGCCCCGGATAGCCCTCGATGACCGACTCCACTGCCGCCAGTGTGGCGTTGTAGTCTGCCTCCGGATCCACATTGGCCCAGACCTGGGAGGCGTTGATCCCGACGATCAGGTCGGAGGTCACCGCACGGCCGACATGGGCGCCGACGTTGTCGACCCCCGGAATCTCGCCCAGCTCCCGCACCAGCTCACCGGTAATGCGGCTCATGGCCGGCTGGGAGGTACCCGGCTTGGCGTTCCACTGGATCAACAGGTCGCGTTCCCGAAACTCGGGTATCAGCTGATCCGAATGCACGAACGGGATACCGACCGCCACCGCGAGCAAGGCAATACCCGCAATGGCATAGACCTTGCCGGAGGCGGCGGAAAAACCCTCGGCGATCTTCTTGGTTGATCCTTGCAGTGCCTTCGAGAGTGGGGAATGCCGGATCTCACGGGGTTCCTTGGGAAAGATCAGCAGGCACAGCGCCGGGGTCAAGAGCAAGGCAACCGCCAGCGAGGCGACGACCGCGATCGCGTAATACAGACCGACCGAGTGGAAGAACGCGCCCAGGACCCCGGAAACGAAGAGGAACGGCAGCACCAGCAGCAAGACGACCAGGGTGGCGGAGGCCATGGTCCCCCGCATCTCGGAAGCCGCATCGAGGATGGCCGTCCAGACCCCCTTGCCCTCCGGTCGCTCACCGGCAAGGCGGTGGCGGATGGCATGCGTATCCAGGACGGCGTCGTGCACGATGACGCCTGCCGCCGTCATGATCCCTGTCAAGACCAGGATGTCCAGCCTAGCGCCGGTGATGAACAGCACAAACCAGACCACCATGAGGGAAGTCGCGGTGGATATGACCACGATCAGGGTCATCCGCCAGTCGAGGAAGAACAGCAAGAGCGTGATCGCCGCCAGCAGGATGCCGATCGTCACTGCCGTGTTCAGGTTATCGACGGCATCTTCGATGAAGCTCGCGGGACGGAAGAGCTCGGTGTCGATCTCGATACCCTTCAAGCCGGGTCGCAGGTCATCGAGGGCCTTCTCCACCTCACGGGTCACCTCGAGGGTGTTGGCCCAGGGGAACTTCTCGATGACCAGCATGATACCGCTGTCGTTACCGACGATGGCGTCTCCGATCAAGGGCTGGTGGCTCTCGACCACCTCGGCCACATCTCCGAGGCGCAGATCCTTGCCTTCGATGGTAACTTCAGACAGGCCCTCCGGCGAGACGATGGGAAGGACGTGACGTACCCCCAGGCGTTGGTTGGGTGTATCGATGAATCCGCCCGTACCCGGATAGGCCGCATCGAGAAAGCTCAGCGGTGAGACCCAGAGCGCGTTACCGGTGGTCGCGACCAGATCACGCAGGCCCACGTCCGCCTCCTTGATCCGATCCGGGTCTACGTGGACCTGAAGCTGACGCTTGCGCTGGCCCCAGATCGAGACATGCGCGACGCCGGGCACCCCCATCAGGCGGGGGCGGATGTTCCACCGGGCCAGCACCGACATCTCGATCAGCGACAGCTCGTCCGAGCGCAGCCCGACCTTGAGTACGCGGCTGGTGGACGAGACCGGCTGCAGCATCACCGGTGCCTTGGAGACGTTGGGCAGGCCGTGGGCCTGGGTCAGCTTCTCCTGCACCATCTGCCGCGCTTCCATAAGGTCGGTACCGGGCTGGAAGATCAGCTCGATGGATGACACGGATGGGATGGATTCGGAGCGAATCCTATCCAGCCAGGCGACCCCGTTGAGCAGGTCCGCTTCTAGTGGGACCGTGATCAGCTGCTCGACCTCGGCGGCCGACAGCCCCAGGGCCTCGGTCTGGATCTGGACGGTCGGTGGTGAGAATTCAGGCAACAGATCGGTCGGCAAATCCCCTCGCTTTGCGAAACCGATGGTTATCAAGGCCACGGCGGCCACCAGGAACAAGAAACGCAGCCTTAGACTGGATCGAACTAAGAACCGGAACATAAGCTCACACTCCTTCGCCAAACACTCTGGCGGATGAAATCCAACAACCCCGTCAAGAAATCAACCTACGGTTCTGGTGAAGATATGCCGCTACCCGTGGATTCCTGGCCCCGATGCCGATTACTCGTACCCGATAGCGACCCCGATAGCGACGTGGCACCGCAAGATCGATCGGATAGAGGGGACCGCGACCCCCATGTGCCCATCGAACCATGCGTACGGCTCTTCACATGTTTCGTCTCAGAAGCTGTCTGGTTAGAACGGAGCCTAGCGTCGTGTTGCGTTACGCCATGCAACCTACACTTATAGGCGAGGTCCGCGCGTGCAGGCTGCGCGGGGGATCATATGGGTGTAGGTTGCGTTAAGACGCTGGCACTGACCTGGCCGTGGACCAATGAGCCGTTGGGCGTCGAACGCAACATGTCAAGTCCCCCAAACAGCGCCAAACAATTCAGGATTGCTTTTAACCAGACAGCTTCTCAGTATGGAAGTGAAACCTCCTCCTGCTCAGTTACAATCGTAAATCAAACCAAGTATAGAACAAACGATCAGAAAAACAGGGCAAGGCGTATTTCCTGACTCATAGCAATGAAATATGCCCGGTTCCGGCGTATCCATGCTGTGCGAAGATTGTCACCAGCGGTGGGGCACGCAGGTTGTTCAGGATGTGGCGAAACCGGTCAGCATCAGGGTAGCTCTGCGAGAACGAGTTCCAGATTCGGCGCACACGGATACGCCGTTGTGCACCGATCTTCAGGAGCTTGCGGCGGGTGCTGCCGCACTGGGCATGGGCAGGTGCCTGCCAGCCCGAAACAGCGCCGGGCATACAAAACAGGAGGCGAAACGGACAGCAGCGGATCCAGGCGGATCACCAGGTCCTCCAGAAGTTGTCTGGTTAAACTTTATACACACTTGGCAACCGTGATCCGCAACATCGCAATCCGGACCATATTCTCAGCGGTGATGGCCAGGATTTCATACACAAACCCGACCCGCTTACAGGTATCTTAACCATGAACGAATCCCACTACGAAGAAGTCGCCGCTGGTATCTATTGCATCGAGACCGGCTTGTACCGCCCTGGCCTGGCTGCCTGCTATCTGATCCGCGCGGGCGATCGCCTGGCGTTCGTGGAAACCGGCACCGCGCGCTCGGTGTCCCGCATGCTGGCCCTGGTCTCCGCCCTCGGGCTCACGCCGGAGGCCGTCGATTATGTCATCCCTACCCATGTGCACCTGGATCATGCGGGCGGCGCCGGTGACCTCATGGCCCGCTGCCCCAAGGCCCGGCTGGTGATCCATCCTAAGGGCGCGGACCACATGCTGGATCCCTCCAAGCTGGTGGCCGGAGCTACCGCCGTTTATGGGGCGGAGGAGTTCGCTCGGCACTTCGACACCCTGACGCCGATCCCCGCGGAGCGCGTCATGGTGGCGGAGGACTCGCTGGTGATCGACCTCAACGGGCGTCCGCTGACCTTTATCGACACCCCGGGGCACGCCAACCACCACGGCTGTATCTTCGACGAGCACACCCGCGGCTGGTTTACGGGTGATACCTTCGGCATCGCCTACCCGGAGCTCCACACGCCCGACGGTCCCTTCCTGTTTGCCCCCACTACCCCCGTCGCCTTCGATCCTGATGCCTGGCAGAAAAGCCTGGACAGACTCATGGGCTACAACCCAAAGGCCGTCTATCTGACCCACTATGGGCACCTCGATGACCCCCAAGCGTTGGAAGAGGAGCTACGCCGGAGTATCCGTGACTTCACCGAGCTGGCGTTAGCGGAGGAAGGCAATGAGCAGGCAGGGCGTAGCGAACGGCTGCGAGCAGGTGTCGCGGAGCAGCTGCTTGGCCGCACCCGGCGCCAGGGCTGCGCACTGGACGAGTCCCGAATCCGCGCCGTCCTCGAGGTCGACATCGCCCTCAATGCCCAGGGGCTGGAGGTGTGGCTAGCGCGGCGGGCCAAGCAGGCGGCCGAGAAGGCCAATGCTTGAACTTACCGGCCCGGCGAGCTTATAGGTGTCGAGTCCCGCGAGATGAGCAGATGATTTCAAACGAGATGAGCAGATGATTTCAAAATTGATCAGGCAACAATGGCCTTTTTGGTTGGGTGGGGTGTTGGTCGGGATCGCGGAAATCCTCTACTACATCCACTCGGACCATTACGACTTTATCGTGGTCACCACCGGCTTTGCCCAGATGTATGCGGCGAGCGAGCAGCTCTTAGGTCTGGACTGGGTCGGCCGGGTTTACGAGCCCGGAATCCACTGGACTATTATCGGCGCCTTGCTCGGGGCCCGGCTCGTGGGTCTCGGTGAGGGGGAGATGCGCAGCTGGGTACGCTATGACAAGAGGATGCTTGCGCTCGCCTTCATCGGCGGTCTGCTGTTCTCATTCGGCACCCGGCTTGCCGCGGGATGTACCACCCATCACTTCGTCGGCGGTATCCCCGCCATGAGCATTGCCTCCTGGGTCGTGCTCCTGAGCGGGATCCCCTGTGCGTTCCTGGCCTTCCGATTCGCCCTCCGGACCGGCTTGGGAGGCTACTTCCGGCACCAGGAGACAAGGGAGATCGCGGCCCATTGCTACTGCCACCCCGAGCACCATAATCCCTGTTACGACCCGGACTACAGCCCGTGGCGCGATCCGGCCCGCTGGCTCATGAACGGGATACTGATCGTCTTTCTCGGGGTGCCGCTGGTCTTGGCCGTTTTCGGGGATGCTATCCAGGGGGCGGTGAGTCAGATCGGCTGGTCGGAAGTGATCTGGCTGGCAGCGCCGGGAATCCTGCTCGGCATCGGTATCGCCAAGTGCGGCTTCGGTACCGAGTGCTCCGTGATGGCGCCCGAGTCGGTCTTCATGCAGCAGGAGACCTCCCGTGCCCAGGGGGTTCCACTCTGCACCTTCCGCATGTTCCGCAGCATGCTGCCGCTCCAGGGATTCATGGCCGCCATCGTGTTGTTCAACCTCTATATCCTGGGTGCTTGGCTGTTGGGTAAAGGTAGTATCCCGAATGCGGCGGGGGAGCAGGGGCTCTATTGGGGCCACCTCGTGGGCGGCCCCCTGCTCGCCGTGGGCGCCGTATTCATGGTCGGCTGCGAGGTGCGCACCTACGCGCGCCTCGGACTCGGGTACATGACGGCCCTGGCGGCACTGCCCGGATTCTTTATCGGCTATATACCCTACACCCTGTTCCGGGAGCAGATCGATGGGCTGCTGCTGGCGGACGGTCTTACCGACTACATCACGGTTGCGGAATGGGCCGCCTCCACCCTCGGGGGTAGCGAGGAGGTCTGGAGTATCGCCTACAGCCTGGTGCTCATCGGGATCCTGGTCCTGAGCTTCGATGCCGGTCGGCGTTTCCTCGGGGTCGGGTTCAAGGAGATCATGCTCAAGAACACCGATGACCTGGTCTATAAACCGGAGATGGGTACCGGCTGATTGGGCGCCGAGCCTCGACACGAGACAGGATTGGTTGCAAAATCGTATCCAAATCTCCTGTCATCCTTTCCTCATGAATCGGACCCAGGTTCGAAACAAGGCACGAGTATCCTCTCTATGATTTGGTTTGTTCCGAGGGTACGCAGTGGGGTTGAGCGCGTCGGTGTCGTCCATCAAGCATAGCAGCCGCCTGTTCGTGGAACTTGCCCGCGGAGCGGACGATGTCCGGGAGGCCCAGGCCCTACGCTACCGGATCTTCGGCGAGGAATGGGGGGTGACCTTGAAAGGTGGCGAGACCGGCCTGGATAGCGATGAGTTCGACCCCTATTGCCGGCACCTGTTAGTACGCGAATCCGAAACCGGCCGCGTAGTGGGTTGTGCCCGCCTCCTCACCGATCGGAATGCGGCTCTTATCGGGCGTTTCTACTCGGAGAACGAGTTTGATCTGAGGGCCATTCGGGCACTGCCGGGCCGGATGCTGGAGGTAGGCCGTACCTGTATCGCCTCCGAGTACCGCCAGGGCGCTGCGATCGCAGTACTCTGGTCCGGTCTGGCCAGCTTCGTCAATCTGCACGGGTACGATTACCTGTTCGGCTGCGCCAGTCTGCCGTTGGGGGAACAGGACATGCAAGCGGTGGCAATCATGAACCGCCTGCGCCATCAGGCCATGGCGGCCCCTGAGATCCGGGTGACCCCGCGGATACCTTTACGGGCCTCTCCCGTACCGAACGATGTGCTGGATGCCCCCCTTCCCCCGCTCCTCAAGGCTTACGTGCGTTTGGGTGCCAAGGCGTGTGGCGAGCCTTACCGCGATGCGGATTTCGGGGTCGCCGACGTGTTGATGCTGCTCGATATGAACGACCTCGATCCTGCGTATTCCCGCCATTTCATGGAACGCGCCGACCGGCCTTGACAGCATGCCGAGTCTCAACCCACATATCTCACCGGGGCGGCTGGCGGCACTTCAGTTTCCATTTATTTCAATGGGTTATGGGTTAATTTCTCAATTGCCACAACAAACAGTGTGTGATTGCCGCCAGCCTATCACCATCCTGGCGGTTCGCGCTCACGCCGTCTTGTCCGCTCCCGCGGACTCAGCCCCTCTGTGCTGATCGGCGTTGGCGGTTAGCCTACCGAGGCGCTTAATCGACGCTGGAGCGTCGGGATCTGCTCCCACGCTGGAGCGTGGGGAGCCAGCCGAATATCAATGTGTTAGTTTTTAGGCAGCCTCTTAAGTCCTGGTGGCGGTTGCTGCGCGTTAGCGAGCACCTGCTTACAGGCGTGACGATTATCTTGGGCGTTGCCCTAGGGCGGCATTTCGGGTTGCGGGCGGTATGGCTCCCGGAGGTGGTGCGTTGGTGGCATGCGCGCCTTTGTCGCGCGCTCGGCGTGCACATGCAGGTGACGGGCGAGCTCGTTCCCAACGCACTGCTGGTGGCAAATCATGTCTCCTGGCTGGACATTCCAGTGCTGGGCTCCCAGGCGCGGATCGATTTTCTGTCCAAGTCGGACATCAAGGCTTGGCCCCTGATCGGCTGGATGGCGGAGATAGTCGGCACTCTCTTCATTGTCCGCGGTGCTAACCAAACGGACGTTCTCATCCCCGAGATCGGTGAACGTGTGCAAAGGGGTAGACACGTGGTGATCTTCCCCGAAGGCACTACTACCGACGGTTCCCGGCTGCACCGCTTTCATCCGCGATTGCTCGCTGCCGGCCAGCTCGAGGGAGTATTGATCCAGCCGGTCGCCCTGCGCTACGGCTCCAACCCTGCGCCGGACCCGGTCGTCCCTTTCATCGGTAATGATGTCCTGCTGCCCCACCTGATGCGGTTAGCGCGCCATCCGGGTTTGCAGGTGCATATCCGGGTGCTTCCGCCGCTGGACGGCAGCGCGCTTTCGCGTCGGCACATCTCCGAGTACTGTCGTCATTCCATCGGTGAGGCACTCGGCCTGGAGACGGTTGACGCGCGTTCGCCCCCAGCCGACCAGAAGGCGGCGCAGCAACCGGTCTCCTCTACGACTCCGTTTGTCGAAACTACCTGAGCGGGAAAGTTAGAATGATGGGTGGAACCGAACGCAGATCTCGCAGATTCGCGTGGTTTAGAGTCCCCGATAGGGAATCTGTAAACCCCTCGCCTTTAGGCGACGGACAAGGAGCCTTGAGATTAAGCTCGTTGGATTGAGGATTACAAGCGGGGTTCCCACACAGCCAGGGACTGTAAGAGACTACCTTTATAGGCAGTCTCTCAGCCCATAGTGGTTGATTTTGAATATCCGGAAAAATAAGAAAGGGTCTAGATAACTTTAGCATCTGCAACTTGATGCTAAGGTTATGTAATGAAAGGAAAAAACAGGTATTTTAGGCGTTCACACCTTTCAGAGGCTAAATGCAGGGCAATTGTACGCTATTTTACGCACGATTTACCGGCTTCAAAAATTGCGGAGTTGAGTGATGTAAGCCGCCCGACGATTAATCAGCTATTGATGAAATTACGCATCAGAATCGCCCAGGTTTGTGAAGCATCCTCGCCTTTATCGGGTGAGATTGAGGTCGATGAATCCTATTTCGGTGCCCGGCGTGTTCGTGGCAAAAAAGGTCGCGGGGCCGGGGGGAAAACGATTGTCTTCGGGATCTTGGAACGGCACGGAAAAGTCTACACGGAAATCGTCCCGGATGCCTCCAAAAAGCAGCTACAGGCTGCGATCCGGGGCAAGGTATCCCTCGACAGCATCATCCACTCGGACGGCTGGAGAGGCTATACTGGGCTAGTAGACATGGGTTACAAAAAGCATTTCCGCGTGCATCATGGTAAGCATGAATTTGCCCGCGGCAATTGCCACATCAATGGCATCGAATCATTTTGGTCGTATGCTAAACGAAGGCTCGCAAAGTTCAATGGTGTTCCCAGAAAAACATTTCATCTACACCTCAAGGAATGTGAGTTTAGATTTAATCACCGAGCGGAAAATCTCTATGATAGAATACTAATTCTGCTGAGAGAAAACCCACTCTAAAGTTATCTAGACCCTAAGAAAAACATACAACAGGCTTATAGATTATACGAATTGGAGCATCGGTATAACGATTTCGGTCACATCTCTAATTATTATTCGGTAGCCCTGACCAAGCGCCTGGGCGTCCTGACGGCACAATCCGGGATGCGGTAAGATAGGGAGATGCAGCGAGAGATCGGTGTCGTCATGGACCCCATGGGGTCCATCAAGATTGCGAAGGACAGCACCTTCGCCATGCTGTTGGCCGCGGGTCGCAGGCAATGGCGTATCCAGTACATGGAGCTGTCCGACCTGTTTCTGCGCGACGATCGCGCCTGGGCGCGGATGCGGGAGGTCCAGGTTTGGGACGATGCGGCGCTCTGGTACCGCTTCTGCGGCGAGCAGACACGTCCGCTGGATACCCTGCCGGTGATTCTGATGCGCAAGGACCCGCCATTCGACATGGAGTACATCTATGCGACCTATCTGCTCGAACGGGCCCAGGCCAGGGGCGTCCGGGTCGTCAACGATCCGCGCAGCCTGCGCGACGCGAACGAAAAGCTCTTCATCCTGCAATTTCCCCACTGTTATCCGCCGATCTTGGTCACGCGGCGCAACGCGGACATCGCGGAGTTCCTCGCCCGGCACGGGGAGGTCATACTCAAGCCCCTCGACGGTATGGGGGGCCGCTCCATCTTTCGGGTACCGGCCGCGGATCCGAACTTCAATGTGATTGTCGAGACCCTGACCGATCACGGCAATCGGTTCTGCATGGCCCAGAAATTCATCCCTGAAATCGCGGACGGCGACAAGCGCATCCTGCTTATCGACGGCGATCCGGTGCCCTATGCCCTGGCCCGCATACCCAAGCCCGGCGAGACCAGGGGTAACCTCGCCGCTGGGGGGACCGGCGTCGGGCAATCCTTGACCGAGCGTGACCGCTGGATCACCTCCCAGATCGGACCCGAGCTGCGCCGGCGCGGCATCCTGTTTGCCGGTCTCGACGTGATCGGCGACTATCTGACCGAGATCAACATCACCAGCCCGACCTGCATCCGGGAGTTGGATGCCTGGTTCGGGCTCGACATCGCAGGTAACCTGATGACCAAGCTAGCGGAACAGATGGGTGCCGATTGAGGAGGGAGGTTGCCTGCAGGCACTTCGACACGGACCTGGATGTGGAACCCGGCTCGCTTTTTCCCGCTAACTCCCGAAATCCGCCGCTAACTCCCAAAATCCCGGGGAACCACGGATGACGACCAGGACTGGGGACATGCCTCGATTATGGGTAGACAATGCCGCTACCGATGCTTCGGTGGGCCCTTTCGGCGCGGCCCTGCTGATCGCCGGCCTCATCCACCTGATCCTGATCCTGGGTGTGGACCTGGCATTTCCGAAGGCGAGTTCCGGCACGCAGGCCATGCGTCCGCTCAAGATCATGGTGCTGCAACGGACGGGGGCGCTGAACGAGAGGCCTGAGATCGCCGATGCCTCCGCCCCGCCCGATCCCGTGGTAAGCAATGGCGAGGGAGCCCCGGAGGCCGATGACCCGACCAGCCTCGAGCCGGCACCGGAGATACCGGGGCTCGATCTCCTGCCCACCCTGGGGGAGACGCTTTCGGCATCGGTCTCGCCGCCGCTACCCAGGCCCACCGGGCCAGAAGCCACGGTAACGGGGCAACCCGTGGAGCCGGTGTTTTCTGCAAACCCCCAGCCCAGGTTGGAACCCGAGCCACAGTCCATACTCGGACCCCAAGCGTTGGAGCCCCCCTTCCCCGAAACCGAGCTACCCCAAGTCAAGGCGGCCGAGATTCTGGCTAGTCGTAACCTGGAGGTCGCCGCGCTGACGGCCAGGGTTCGGCATGGCTCCACCGCTTCTGCGGACCGCCCGCGGCGCAAGGCCATCGGTGCCGGTACCCGCGAGTATAAGTATGCAAACTACCTGGAGGCCTGGTGTCGGAAGGTCGAGCGCGTGGGTAACCTGAATTACCCCGAGGAAGCGAAACGCC
Organism: Candidatus Thiosymbion oneisti; assembly: GCF_004359955.1. Taxonomy (NCBI): domain Bacteria; kingdom Pseudomonadati; phylum Pseudomonadota; class Gammaproteobacteria; order Chromatiales; family Chromatiaceae; genus Candidatus Thiosymbion; species Candidatus Thiosymbion oneisti. The sequence goes on along the minus strand of NZ_SMSC01000003.1, from coordinate 130,032 downwards.
GCAAGCTGTACGGCAACCTCACCCTGCAGGTTGCACTGCGGGCCGACGGTAGTCTTGAGCGGGTGCGGGTTCTGCGCTCCTCCGGCTTCGAGCTGCTCGATGAGGCCGCCGTTAAGATCGTCGAGCTGGCTGCCCCGTTCTCACCCTTTCCCCCCGCCATCAGGGCCGAAACCGACATGCTGGATATTACGCGCACCTGGCGGTTCCTGAGCAGCAACCGTCTCGGTTGGGAACGCTGATGGGGACGTGCCTTCTAAGGCATCCGGGCTTGCCACTGCCCCGGTCCGATTGGATACTATGGTTATGTCCTTTGCGACGTCCCTGACCAATCACTTTCTGATCGCGATGCCGGGTCTGCAAGACCCGAATTTCTCGCGTACGGTCACCTATGTCTGCGAGCATACGGAGCATGGGGCCATAGGCATCGTGATCAACCGGCCCATGGACATTCGCTTGGGCGAGATGCTCGATCAGCTCGATATCGCGAGCAACGACCGCCGGGTGCTCGAGGCTGCGGTGTATCTCGGGGGACCCGTGCAGCCGGAACGCGGATTCGTGCTCCACTCCGCCGCTGAAGGGTTCGACTCGACCCTCAGCATCACCCCGGAAATCAGCGTAACCACCTCCCGAGACATCCTCGAGGCCATCGCCGACGGCAAGGGTCCGACCCACAGGTTGATCGCCCTGGGTTATGCGGGCTGGGGTGGGGGGCAGCTCGAACAGGAAATAAGCGCTAATGCCTGGCTAAACGGCCCCGTGGACGAGGAGATTATCTTCCGCCTGCCGGCCAGTGCCCGGTGGCAGGCAGCGGCCCATCTGCTGGGAATCGACATGAACCTGCTAAGCGGCGAGGCCGGACACGCCTGAATGGGTGCCCTGCTCGGCTTTGACTTCGGCCCGCGCAAGATCGGTGTCGCCGTCGGCCAGCTGGTCACCCGCTCGGCCTCGGCCCTCACCACCATCCGCAGCCACCGGAACGGGCCGGACTGGGCCGGAATCGAGCAACTGGTACGCGAATGGCAGCCGACGGGGGCGGTAGTCGGCCTACCTTTCAATATGGACGACACAGAGAGCACGACGGCCCCGGGGGCCCGACGCTTCGCTCGTCAGCTTGAGGAGCGTTGTGGACTCGAAGTGCACCTTGTGGACGAACGCCTTACGTCGCTGGAGGCGCGCCGGCGGCTCGGTCGGGACGCCGTTTCTCTGGAGGCGATCGACGCGCTGGCGGCCAAGCTGATCCTGGAGACCTGGCTGACGGATAGGGCGAGTTAGGCGATTGGGTCAAGGGGACAGCAATCGACATCAACTAGCCGCTGTCGTTGCGAATAAGCGGGATACCTTGATGTGGGAGTTGATCAACCAGACCCCCTACGCGGCCGAGCGCGGCTTCGTGCGCGACCATGACGGCGGCGAGGTCTGGATCGTCCTGGTTAAGGCGACCTTCGAGCTGAGCCCCGACGGCAGCCTGCAACCCGCGGCGGAGCAGCCGCCGGTCGACCTGGAACCGGTCTACCGCGACTCACCGGCAGGATTCTATCTGCGGCGCGACACCGCTTTGATACCGACCAAACCCGGCACCGAGATCCTGATCGAAGGCTCGGCCTGCGCCCCGAGAGGTCGGAGCGTCAGCGAGATGGAGGTCGGATTCCAGATCGGGCCGCTCCGCAAACGCTTGCACGTGCTCGGGAACCGACGCTGGCTTTATGGATTCAGCGGCCCGGTGCTCAGTAAGCCGGAACCCTTCTCGCGCATGCCCATCTGCTACGAGCGCGCCCTCGGCGGTCTGGCCGGTCACGACCCCGAGACCGCACCCGTGCCCAATCCCTACAATCCGGTCGGAACCGGCCATGCGCTCCGCAAGAAGCATCTACCCGGTACCGCCGCACCGAATATCGAGCAACCCGGCGCCACTGCTTCGGACTGGGCGCGACAAAGCCCACCCGCCGGCTTCGGTCCCGTCGCCCGGCACTGGACCCCGCGACGCGAGCTGGCTGGCACCTTCGACGCTGCCTGGTCTCGGACGCGCCAACCGCTGCTGCCCGAAGACTTCGATGAGCGTTTCTATTTCAGCGCCCCGACCGATCAACGCTTCAAGGGTTTTCTCCGTGGCGGCGAGCCGATGACCCTGCATGGCTTGTCTCCCGATGGCGATATCCGGTTTCCGATCCCGAGCCTACCCCTGCATTGCCGGACGTCGCTGGCCGGCCAGGCACAACCGCACACGGGTCAGCTGCACGGCATTCTGGTCGATACCGATGCCATGCGTGTTGCCTGTCTGTGGCACAGTCGCCTGCGCTGTCATGGCCGCGACCACCTGATCGAGCGGACCCATCTCACCTTGGCGGATAGCTCATGAACATAGCCATTGCTGCCGTCGGCGCTCGCACCGCGGTGGGCTACACTGTGGCCCCGAGCGCCGCGGCGGTGCGCGCGGACATCGCCAACTTCAACGAGCACCCCTATCTGGTGGACCAACAAGGCGAGCCGATGGTGCTGGCCGCGGCGCCAGAGCCACCGCGTAGCCAGTACCTCGGCGAACGGCTCCGGTATTTGCTCGACGCCGCCCTGACGGACCTGGAGAGCAGCCTGCCGGGACCTCTCGGCTCGCTACCGCTGGTGTTGGCGCTGCCGGCAGACCGTCCGGGACTACCCCCGGACTTGGCGCACCGGATTGTCGCTGCGCTGACCGCGCGGTCCACCGACCACCTCCGGTCCGCGCGCTGCGAATCCCTTACTGCCGGCCAGGCCGGCGGGCTCACCGCCATCATTCACGGCGTCGAGCTGATACGCCGGGGCAATCCGTTGGTGGTGGTCGCCGCCGCCGACTCCTGGCTGCACCCGCAGACCCTCGGATGGCTCGACCGCTGCGGCCGCCTGCACACCCCGGCCATGCCCTGGGGCTTCGTCCCCGGCGAGGCCGGTGGCTGCTGCCTGCTGGCCGACCAGCAGCTGCTCGCACAACTCGGCCTGCCTTGCTTGGGGATCATCGAAGGAGTCGGGACCGGTACCGAGCCCCACCCGCTGGGAAGCAACGCCCCCTGCGTTGGCACGGGCCTGACCGAAGCGCTCCAGGCCGCCCTCGACGGCATCCCCGAGCAGGGCGTCGAGGCCATCTACTGCGACCTCAACGGCGAGCGCCACCGTGCCGACGAAGCGGGCTTTGCCCTGGCGCGGATCGGCGAATCACTCCGCGATCCCGACGCCATCTTCGTCCCGGCCACCTGCTGGGGCGATGTGGGCACGGCCGGCGGTATCCTCTTCGTCGCCCTGGCCGCCGCCGCGCACCAGAGACGCTATGCCCGCTGGCGACGCGCGCTCCTGTTCTGCAGCAGTGACGGACCCGAGCGCGCCGCCATGCTGCTTGCCGCCCCGCCCACATCCGAGAGTTACCTATGGCCCTGACCATCAAAGTCAATGGACTCACCCTGTGCCACAAAGGCAGCGGCGGCATCTCCACCGCCACCGCGCCGGATGTCTGCAAGACACCTGCGCCCGGCGGGCCGGTACCCATCCCTTATCCCAACATCGCCCTCTCCAAGCAGCTGCGCAAGGGCACCAAGACCGTCAAGGTCGACGGCGGCAACCCGGTAGCCGTCAAGGGCTCGTACTTCGCCCCCAGCACCGGCGACGAGCCCGGCACCGCCGGCGGCGTCAAATCCGGCACCTTCAAGGGCAAGGCGACCTGGCTCAGCTTCTCCCCGGACGTAAAGATGGAGGGCAAGCCTGTCTGCCGCCTGACCGACAAGATGCTGATGAACGACGGCAATACGGTGAATCTGGCGGGGCTGATCCAGGCCCCGCTCGAAGCCTGGCCCGAGCTGATGGCAATCTGCGCACTGATCTGCCAATGCGACAAATTGCCCATAGCCTCCGCATCCGGAGAATCCGAACTCAAACAGGAATGCGTCGAGAAGGCATTGATCGCCGCCGACGATGCCGCCGGCGGCATGAGCCCGATCAAGGCGGAAATTCCTTACAACATGACAACAGTGCCGCCCACACCAATTACGACGCGGCAAATGCCCGGCCTTTTGCGTGCTACTCAATATCTTCCAAGAAGAATGAAAGAGCTTGGCCTGCGCGCCGCCGGGGAAAATGGGGGGATCTATCAGGTACGCATCCCGGATGCCGTTGTCACGAGAACCCCCCAGGACATCTCCAACAAGGCCTTGACCGCTCCAAATCTAAAATCCGTAGTCGAGATCAAATTCAACTACCAACCGCGGGATCAAGAGCAACTCGACGATTACGCGATTATTGCCGGCGGTGAGGACAAGGTTGTCGAGCTGTCTCCCGCGGAATGTCGGTGTGGCCTGCCGGAACCTGAACGGGCGTCTGCACTGGAGAAGGTGCGCGAAAAGGTGCGCGAACGCACCCCAAGCCGCGTTGAGGTGCCGATGCGACAACCCGACTGGGTTGAGCGCACCATCGAGAGCGTAAAAACCGCCACCGGACTGACCGGGGCTGCACTCATCGCCTATCTGATCATTTCAGAGGGCTCTCGAATACTTTTTCCACCAAGAAACCTGATCCCCGTTCCTTGAGATTACTCGACCATGAACTTTTACCAGACCTCGCCCCAGGCCCTCGAGCAATTCTTCCCCCAAGACGACCAAGGCTACGCCCTGACGGCCTTCGGGTTCTATTTCAGCTTCCGGTTCCCGGATGGCTATCGCCGCGAGCTGCGCCGACGCTGCGCCGAGATCTGCGCCGACTATTGGCGCCTCTGCGGCCGGCACCTGGTCTGGATGACCGAGCCAAAAACCAAGTATTGGCAGCGGATACCCGACGGCTACGCCATGCAGCAATGGCTCCAAGCCTTCCCGGATGAAGACTGGGTGTGGCAAATACTGTTCCACTCCGGACGTATCCCGAGCGAGGCAGCGGAATATCAAATCACCGGTCTCGGCAAGAGCACCCAAACTTTTTCTTATAGCCGTTTGACACTCATCCTGCCCGCAACCTGGTTTGCCCAAAATCCGGGCCAGCACCCCATCGAGCTTTTTTTGCGCTGGTCGGCGATACTGCAGGCCCGCGACGGCAGCGCCGGGCTTGGACTGGTCCCTCCCGAGGATACGCCCAAGCGTGGGCGGACATCCAAGTTGGCTGCGGCCTTTCGACAGCAGTTCCCCGGCGCCGAACTGGTCAATCCCCTGGGTCAACAAAACATGTTTTGGGGTCTCCTCTCCGTCAACTGGCTGACCATGATTGGCTCCGAGTGTATAGAAAAGCTCAGTGGAGTTGCGGGTATCAAGGCACGGCTTGCTGGCGAGGAGCTCGGCAGCGAGATCGGCATTCATGAATATCCCGGCGGCATGATCTTTTCTGCCGGTGAAGCGCCGCTCTTGTACCAGGACGACGAAATCGGGCAGCCACCCCTGGTTTACGGGCCGGTCGCCAGATTGCTCAAGCCGTTACGGACCAGTGAGCCTTGGGGTTCATGGGGCCTGCCGGAAGAGGAGTGCCTGGATTGGCTCGCGAGGTTCGATTGAATTGAAAAACCTGTTTTCGTCCCAGGCCCTCGAGCAATTCTTCCCCGAAGACGAAGAAGGCTATGCCCTGACGGCCTTCGGGTTCTATTTCAGCTTCCGGTTCCCGGACGGCTATCGCCGCGAGCTGCGCCGCCGCTGCGCTGAGATCTGCGCCGACTATTGGCGTCTCTGCGGCCGGCACCTGGTCTGGATGATTACACCAAAGACCTGCCTCTGGCAGCAGATACCCAATGGCTACTCCATGCAACAATGGTTGCAGGGCTTTCCGGATCAGGACTGGGTCTGGTCGATGATCTTCCATTCCGGGCGGATCCCGAGCGAGGCAGCAGAGTATCAATGCGTCGGCCTTGGCAAGAGCACAAGGACCCATTCCTATAGCGATTTGACGCTCATCCTGCCCGCAACCTGGTTTGCCCAAAATCCGGGCCAGCATCCCGTCGAGCTCTTCCTGCGCTGGTCGGCAATACTGCAGGCCCGCGACGGCAGCGCCGGACTCGGATTCATCCCGCCCGAGGATACGCCCAGGCGCGGGCGTACCTCCAAGCTGGCCGCCGCCTTTCGAAAGCAATTCCCTGGTGTCGAATTGGCCGATTACCTTGGACAGCACAACATGCTTTGGGGTCTCCTCTCCGTCAACTGGCTGACCATGATCGGCTCCGAGTGTATAGAAAAGCTCGGTGGAGTTGCGAGCATCAAGGCACGCCTCGCACATGAGGCGCTCGGCAGCGAGATCGGCATTCATGGGTATCCCGGTGGCATGATCTTTTCCGCCGGTGAGGCGCCGCTCTTGTACCAGGACGACGAGATCGGGCAACCACCCCTGGTTTACGGGCCGGTCGCTCGGCTACTCAGGCCCTTACGCACCACTCGGCCTTGGGGTTCCTGGGGCCTGCCAAAGGACGAGTGCCTGGATTGGCTCGCGCGATTCGATTTTTGAACAGATTCGGTTTGGAGCAGCAGACAATGCCTGCTTAGTATATGATCATGCGATACCTGAAACCTACACGCTCTTTGCGGTTCAAACTGTCCCGCAGTGAGAATATGTGAGCAACACTGACGTCTGGAAAACCGCCGCCGAGGTTGAAACCTGCATCCAAGGCATGGGCAACGACTTGACGACCCTGCTGGAGGTACGGCGGATCGACAAGCCCCTGATGATCGGTGTCCACACCGGCGGGGTCTGGCTGGCGCAATGCCTGCATGATCAGATCGCCCTCACCGATCCCTTGGGCCAGCTCGACATCTCCTTCTACCGCGACGATTTCACCCGCATCGGCATGCATCCGCAAGTGCACCCCTCCCGGCTCCCGGTGTCGGTGGACAACCGCCACATCATCCTGGTAGACGACGTGCTGCAGACCGGGCGCACTATCCGCGCCGCCCTGAACATCCTGTTCGACTATGGTCGACCGGCTTCAGTCCTGTTGGCTACCCTGGCCGAGCGCGACGGCCGAGAGCTGCCGATCGAGCCTAACTTAGTGGGATTACGGGCCCGTCTTGAGCCCGGACAACAGATCAAGCTCACCGGTCCGGACCCGCTCCAGCTCGTCCTGGGCCGGATACCACCGGGACGCGGTGGGAACAATGGGCCGGCGGCAGCGTCGTCATGACCCTATCCGATATCCAGCTCGACAGGCGGGGAAACCTCAAGCACTTCCTCACCATCGAGGGCTTGAGCCGTGAGCTTTTGACCGAGATCCTGGACCAGACCGAAGGCTTTCTCGGGGTTGCCGAGCAGGCGGTCAAGAAGGTCCCCCTGTGCCGAGGCAAGATCGTCGCCAACCTCTTCTTCGAGACCAGCACCCGCACCCGTACTACCTTCGAACTCGCCGCCAAGCGGCTTTCCGCGGATGTGCTCAACCTCAATATCGATACCTCGGCCACCGCCAAGGGGGAAACCCTGCTCGACACCCTGCGCAACCTGGAGGCCATGCACGTGGACATGTTCGTGGTGCGCCACGCCGTGAGCGGCGCGGCTCACTTCATCGCCGAACATGCGAATCCCCACATCAGCATCATCAATGCCGGCGATGGTCGCCATTCCCACCCCACCCAGGGGATGCTGGACATGTTTACCATCCGCCGACACAAGGGGGATTTCACTGATCTGTGCGTGGTCGTGGTCGGGGACATCTTGCACTCGCGGGTGGCGCGCTCTCAGCTCCTGGCGTTGAATACCCTCGGAGCCGGCGAGGTCCGCGTCATTGCCCCGCGGACCCTGATCCCCACCCATATGGAGACGCTGGGGGTCCGGGTCTTCCATGATCTGCGCGAAGGGGTGCGGGATGCCGACGTCATCGTCATGCTGCGCCTGCAGCGCGAACGGATGCGGGGGGCCATGCTCCCGAGTGAGCACGAGTACTTTCAGCTCTTCGGCCTCACCGAGGAGCGACTCAGTACCGCCAAACCGGACGCCATCGTCATGCATCCCGGACCCATCAACCGGGGGGTGGAGATGGCCTCCCAGGTGGCCGACGGCCGGCGCTCGGTGATCCTGGAGCAGGTCAGCAACGGCATCGCGGTCCGTATGGCGGTCATGTCCATGTGCATCGGGACCCAGAATCTGCACGCCCAGGAAGAAACACGGGGGTGACGGAACCGGAGGCTGTCGACATAGGTCTGAACCTGATAAGTGATAAGTGATAAGTGATAAGTGATAAGTGATAAGTGATAAGTGATGAAGTGGCAAGCTGCTCCCCATTCATCATTCATCATTCATCATTCATCATTCATCATTCATCATTCATCATTCATCACTCATCACCAGGGCAATTGTGAGCTATTTTGCATGCCGCCAAAATGCGGCGAGGAGGAATCATGAGCCTAGTTTCACCCAATCCCGCAGGAAACGTCCTGGGAGGTCTGCCCCTCGTCGGTGGCCTTCTGGGTGGTTCCCAGGGAGGTCTACCCCTCGTCGGTGGCCTTCTGGGCGGTTCCCAGGGAGGTCTACCCCTCGTCGGTGGCCTTTTGGGCGGCCTCCAGGGTACTCCGGCCCACCCGGGTATTCGGACCCTCCAGAATATTCGGACCCATCGGCATATTCGGACCGTCCGACATATTCGGACCATGCGGAATATTCGGACCTCTCTCCCCAGCGCCTCGCTCCTCGACCTCCTCCAGGGGGGCTCGATCCTCGGCGGTGTCTTGAAATAGGGTGCGGAGGTCAGGAATGGCAGGTCGGCCGTTCCCGACACGAAACCATCTTTTTATCCGAAAATTAAGATGAAACGGGGGACTAAAATCAGCATCTGTAACGGCCGCTTGGTAGATCCGGCGAACGGGATCGACGCCGAGTGCGACCTGCATATCGCCGACGGGCGGATTGCCGCCGTCGGCCCGGCGCCGGCGGGGTTTCGCGCCGACCGCACCCTGGACGCGCGGGGCCTGGTCGTTTGTCCCGGCCTGGTGGATCTGTGCGCCCGGCTGCGCGAACCTGGGTTCGAGCACAAGGCCACGATCGCCGGCGAGACCGCCGCGGCCGCCGCGGCCGGCATCACCACCCTGTGTTGTCCACCGGATACCCAGCCGGTCATCGACACCCCCGCGGTGGCCCAGCTCGTGGTCCAGACCGCCGAGCGTCACGGCCAGGCCCGGGTCGTGCCTGCGGGCGCCCTCACCCAGGGCCTGGGGGGCGAGCAGATCAGTGAAATGGCGGCGCTCAAGCACGCCGGATGTCCCGTCATGAGCCATGCCGATCGGCCGCTCAAGAACACCCTGGTCCAGCGGCGGGCGATGGAGTACGCAACCACCTACGGCCTCACCGTCTTTCTGCGCCCGGAGGACAAACACCTGCGGGATGGGGGGTGTGTCCACGAGGGTCGAGTGGCTACTCGCCTCGGGTTACCGGGCATCCCGGAAGCGGCGGAAACCGTCGCACTCGCGCGGGATCTGGCCCTCGCGGAACAGACCGGGGCCGGCATCCACTTCCGCTGCCTGTCCACCGGTCGCGCCACCCGCATGCTTGCCGAGGCGATCCAACGCGGCATCCGGGCGAGTGCCGATGTGAGTGCCCATCAGCTCTTCTTGACCGAAGACGACATCGGGGCGTTCGACAGCAACTGCCATGTCATACCGCCGCTGCGCACCAGCGAGGATCGAACGGCCCTGCGCGCCGCCCTGGCCCGGGGTGACCTAGCCGCCGTCTGCTCGGATCACCGCCCCCATGAGCAGGACGCCAAGCTGGCCCCGTTCCCCGCCACTGCGCCGGGTATCTCGGCCCTCGAGACCCTGCTGCCCCTCGTGCTGCGCTTGGTTGCCGAACAGGTGCTGGATCTGGCGACTGCGATTGCCCGGATCACCGTCGGACCGGCCCGGATCCTGCAATTGCCTGTGGGCCGGCTCGATCCGGGACGGGTCGCCGATGTCTGTGTCTTCGATCCCGACGCGTGCTGGACACCCTCGGCGTCGACCCTGGTCAGCGCCGGCCTCAATACCCCGTTTCTCGGCCAGGAACTCAAGGGGCAGGCAGCCTGGACCCTGCTCGCCGGCCGCGTCGTGTTCCAACGTGAGACCACCTGAACCCTTTTCTTCCCCGCCGGGGGAATTACACGACCACGGCATGTCAAGCACTACCTCATTTGGTAGTGGCTAAGGTCTGAATGACATCGCCGCTAGTATATGTTGGGCACGCCACAAGCTGCACCCCCTCTCCCCCCGAGGGTGTCGCAAAAGCCCCTCTCCCGCCGGGAGAGGGGTTGGGGAGAGGGGGTCAAAGGGCGAGGATCAGTGCCTTTTATGACACCCTCCCGGCGGGAGAGGGGATCAAATGAAGAAATAGGGCATAATCAACCGCTCTACGCTAACCATTTAAAAATTTACCACTACTAACATGGGAATCATTTTTTTGCCGCAATGTCATCGGTAGTTGAGAGCATCTATACTGGTATCTTTCTGGAAGACGCCGAGATCCTCAAGCAGGAAGCCTGTGCAGGCGATCAATTCCTACTGCGCTTGAAAGCCCCGGAGTGCGCGCGGTACGCCCGGCCCGGTTCCTTCGTGCATCTACAGTGCGATCCCCGGCTATCGATGCGCCGGCCGTTCTCGATCATGCGCGCGAGCCCGCAGGACAATCGGATAGAGCTCCTCTACAAGGCAGTCGGGAAGGGCACCCGACTCCTAGCCCTGAGGCAACCCGGTGAGCGCATCAGCCTGCTGGGACCCATCGGCCGCCCCTTCCAGCCACATCCCGAGCACCCGCGGCCCCTGCTCATCGGCGGCGGCGTGGGTATCCCCCCCATGATCTTTCTAGCCGACGCCCTGCGCTCGGATCGACGGTTCCGACCCTTCGCCGTCCTCGGCTCCGAGATCCCCTTCCCCTTCCAGCCGCGTCCTTCCCAGTACCTGGTTCCGGGCCTGCCGCCGCAGGTGATCGCCGCCATGCCCTTGCTCGACGATTGGAGCATACCCAACCGGCTCACGAGTCTTTCGGACTTTCCGGGCTGCTTCCGGGGTTATGTCACGGATCTGGCGCGGAAGTGGCTGGAAGGCCTGGACAAATCGGCCCGCGCCGAAGTCGAGGTCTTCGCCTGCGGCCCCCACGCCATGCTCGAAGCAGTCGCCACCCTGGCGCGCGAGCTCGGACTGCCCTGTCAAGTCTCCCTGGAGGAATTTATGGCCTGTGCCGTGGGCGGCTGCGCCGGCTGCGTCGTCCAGGTCCGGACCAAACAGGGACCGGCCATGCAGCGTGTGTGCGTGGACGGGCCTGTTTTCGACGCCTATGCCGTCTTCGGGTAGCAACAAACGAAATAGGTTCAACCCTGAAGTATCCCCAGAAAATAGCTTTTGAAATCAATCAGTTACTGAAAAAACCAGTGTTTAGTATGGGTCAGGCCACGCCTTGAGGCACAAGCGACTGATTCTGGGGTCGATTTCGTGGGGATACTTCAGGGTTCAACCGCAAAGGCACAAAGGGCGCAAAGGTTTTTTTAATCCACAGATTACGCAGATCGTACTCTTCCTCCGTGTGTGGCACGTAAATCATTCTGGCCATCGCTGGCCAAGCGTTGAGTGCCTTGTTCACTTCGATAGCTTGCATACCTACTCCTTCCACTTCCCTTGATCGTACTCCGCGTGTGTGAGCACCGCCCGGATGTAGAGCTTGCGACGATTGTAATGAATAGCTGCGATCAAGCGCACTTTGTTCCTGCTGATGATGTGGTAACCATCGATGATCCCACCTAACGGCTTGGCTCAGGCGCCCAATGCCGCATGGCACTGAGTTTGAAAGCTGCTGAGGAGCCGGACCGCGGCATTGGGTCGCTTGCAACCAAATGTTAGGCGAATGAACCGTGAAAAACGACCCATCAATTGAGCCTGACCCCTCTTCTCTCTCGGCCTTATAGTTTTTTAATCTCTTCGATTGAAAGTCCTGAAGTTTCAGCAATGATCGTTATGCTGGTCTCTTTTTGCTTCAATGCCTTTGCTATTTCAATCGCTTTTTCTCTCTGACAATCATGATGATCTAAATTGGCGGTTGACCGGGCTAGCTGGGAATCTCTAGGAAACTGTTAAATCACCTAAATATTTCAAATTGGTATGGCTTAATGTCGCCAATTTTATTTGATGATCAATATTATGTTTTTTTTCCACATATGAGTTTTCTTTGGTTGTGCCCAAATTGGTTGTTTTGCACTGTCTACTTGCATCTGTTGTATTTACACGAAAAATTATCAAATCTTAAGGAAAATATCGATACGTATTATTTCTTTCCTTTTTTTGTTGTTTTACAATGTCGAGTACCTCTAATAAATCACTTGTTACGCGCAGGACATTGCTTCTTTATTTGGATTTCTATCCGCCCGTGATTGGTGTTTCAATATTTACATTGCTGGGCAGCAATGAGGAATTTAATACAAGCCTTGGTTATACGTACTGGAACATGCGACTTTATCGTTGTGATACGATGGTTTGCGGTATGAAGGTATTGCTCAATGTATTAATAACGACTTTAGCGATAAATGCATCAAAGGAAAATTTTACGAGTTATCTTTAAAACAAACAATCTTAATTTAAAATTTCGGGTTGTTTAATGCCTCCCATCATTAATTTCAGTTATTTTAAATTTTAGAGATTTGCCCGAAACAATCTTCTTGGTACCGTTGGCAACGCGTATACAAAGCGAAGGCTGGTTGGTTTATACGGTAAATATTGGTCGATTTATTGATATTAAATATATCACCGAAACACAGCATGGTCATGCGAGGACGAAATTGTTTTTTCATAAAAGAAGTACTACAAACAACTAATGAGATAAGAGATCTTTATATCCTGGCGTATTTGAACTTATACTTTGGAATCCTGCGCACTTTATGGTCCCTGGGTATTGTTAGCTTTTGCAACTTACAGTACCAGGATGAGGTGGTTGGTTTTACTATGACGGTATTCGGCTTATGAACGATCGAGGGCAAAGGGCTTGAGATAAGTACCTACGGAGACCGCTTCCAACACTTCAGAAGCGGCTGAATCAACAGATGAAGGTATCAGCTGCCCAATATAAGGGAGTGTATCAACTACCGGGTCATTTTCTCTACATAATTAGGTTCTAATTTCTAATATTGTTTATAATTCCTATTGTTAACATAAAAGGAACAATATCGAGGTTTGTTTTGGTTATGGTAATGAAAGCCGCGCAGCGAGTTTGATATTTATGCCAGCCTCACATTCAATGCACTGTTGCGACCATTTACGCAGGGTGGACAATTGTGTTGTGTCTTGCTGTAAGCCATTCTCACAAAGAGGGGGGTATCACGGATCGCTCGAATGCGAACTAAGCTTGATAGATGTTGAAGGCGAACACATTTGAACTTGGCACAAAGGTTGGTTCGTATACTTTGATAAATTGCCATTAAGAAGAAGAGCCCGAGGTCAAAAGGTAATTAAATAATGCGCTTAGCCTTCGCCCAGAGTTTTCGGCTTTCCGCGCCTTCTTGTCTGGTTTAGAATTGAGCACGGACCACGCGCTGCTTGTCAAGGTTATCAAGATTTTCCCCTCCGTAGCACGAACTGCTATTATCATCATGTTGAATTAACCTTTGATACGGTTCGCTATATAAAGGTATCTTCAGACTTGGCTTGGGAGACTTTCAGGGCAGTTTTGGTGCCTAAATGGATGCGCAAGTTTCTCTCCATTTCATGCTGACCGCTCTTGCTCCGTCCTTTGTCGCTCACTTTTTTGCAGGCTCAAGGGTGCGTTTGGCTTACCAATTGGACAGCCGGAAATCCGCGGCAAAGATGAAATTCGTTACGCCGGTAAAATCTTGTAACCGGCTTTTATGTACGCTAAATTTCCGCCGCCATAGCTGCGCAGCAAGCACAGGCCTGACTAAAGCTATGAAAAAATCATCGCATTCTTGTTTTTTATACCACCAGCCTATCGTTGTAAAGGCGCAGGTTGTTCGTGCTGTTGGTCAGGTTTAGGCCGAAGTACAGGCGGATTCATACGGTTATGGTCGTGGACAATCAGCTCCCGACCTTGGTACTTTACGGGCGGCGGTGATCACCGGGGACTGCCAGGATTATAGAAGCCGGTTTATGTACGGAAATGATATTGATAACTATGGTTTGGGTGGTTCTCACAAAGCAGCCTTCCGTTATGCCGTTTGAGCAGAGAAATGGACTATGTTGTCGTCGCTTGCATTGATCGGCGGGCTGTTAGAGACTTAGTTCCGCTGCTGGAAGAAAGGTGTTCACGAGCAGGTTGATTGTCTGCTCGGCGCACAGTTCCACCGTAGTAAAGGGAAGTCGCTTTCGAAGTTGCTCGCAGTTCCGCACATTCGTGAAAGCCACTTTGTATAATAAGATTTTTTTTTTCTGCAGGTGCTTTGCGCCAACTGTATATCTTGATTTGGATTTCAGGTTTGAACCTCTATGGTACATCTTCGCTGCAGAATTCTATTACTGAGTCAGCACTGCGGTGAGTTTGGCGTTCCAGTTATGTGATGCTTCTTGCAAGTTATCACCGTGGTCAAAACATTAAAAAGCACTTACGATCAGTTGGCGGGAAGAAGATCGAATTTCGAATGTAAAATGTTTCGACGAAGCCTTCAAGGTTTTGGGCTGTTGGCCCAGGGTATTTTTTTAGCGTTGGTCATTCTTGGCCTGGTGAGGTTTGCGTGGTAAGGCTTTTGACAGGTATTCAGGGGCGAATTAAAATTACAAGGAAAGTGATTGACGTGAAGCGTGTTACGTCGCTACCTCTATTTTCTACTGATCCTCTCAATTAAAATCGGATGTGGGTGAATATATACCCAATATCTCGGGGGTCGTCACAACCTAGAAGCTGGCCAGGTCTTCTTGGCATTACCGTTTATCTTTAATAGCATATATTTTGCGTATGCTTTGGGGTTGCTGGATGGGCGAGACAAAGTCTTTCAAGTGATTGCGGCATCGCGGCAGCTTTTCAAGCAGTTTTTTTCAGCCACCGAGTTGGTGAAATGCTGCGTCTGACGGCGTTTTTTCCATGTTTTCGAAGCGGCGAAAGCTGGCTGAACGGCGGGCGCTTCGAACCGTTCTTGTCAAACCGCGCTGTTTATTCTTAGCTGTTGCGGAGTTTCCAGTGCCCCGCAATGAAATATCTTCAAACGCTCTTCGTTTTACTTCCGGTATTTATGGGGCTGGAATATTGGCGGTTGCTAAAGTTTTTGTCTATATCCTGATAAGGCATAGCCTTTAACCGATAACTCTGCTCGCCAGTTGATAACTCTTTGCGCTTTATGCTGGGGTCCTCCTCGAGCTGAACATTGGCCGAAATCCACTAGAAGGTAGGTTTCTGGATTCATCGCATACTCCGGTGATTATGGACGGTGAAATGTTGGCTATCGATTGTTTAATTCAACCCTGGCTGCCCTAAACAAGCCCTGACTGGTTGCGACTTGTTTTTTTTGCGGCCCGTATTACGACCAAGCTATCTGGTAACCTGGTCAGGCGATTTTGGGGTTTTATGCAGTCTTTGGTGGCGCCAGTTACATTTTTTGGCAATACTTTTCCTTGATTGTGAATTTGTTGCTTGCCGTCGTACTCCAAATTTTAAAGGCTTAATGATGTTACGATCTCGAGTGAAAAAAATTACTGATTATATAGCGACGATCGTGAGACTACCTAAAAGTGATGTTTGCAGTCTCGTAGGGCAGCGTCGCTGGCGACATTACTCAAACGCCGTTTTGCTGTTACGACCATTTTCAGCGCAGCATTGCCCGCCAGACCTCCGAGGGGCTGGTCCATCTGCGATCGATATCCAGCCTGCGAAGCAGAGATTGAACCAATTAAGGAAGATACGGCGCCTCGTGTTATAGCGGCGGTTTTGTAGGATTTTCAGGCATCTGGCTGATTGGTCACCGCGCCGCAACCGAGGTTTTGCGGGGTCATCTGGCGAAGCCGCTGTTGGTGAATTTCGCGCGTGCACATAGCCTTGTCGAGCAGTGGCTAAGATTTAGCGGCGGCGCCAATACACACCTGGGAACGAAGGCTTGGCGAAGCAGCGATGTGCATTCGTTCGAACGCTCGGATAGCGGGAAAATCGGGCTTTCCTATCAGCACATGCGGTCCGGCGACGACACGCCGCTTTAATGAAATCCAAGATTGACTCCTATTACTATGCCGAAGCGCTTCAGCGATAAGCGAAAAAATGCTTGGGAATACTCGTTCTACGGTTTGGTGCCCGAAAGCATGCGCCCATGAAGCTGATCAACCTTTCGAATATAGGACGGTGTGCATCCACAAGATGCTACGCTACTATCTTGCAGACGCGTCTGCACAGTGGGTGCGCATAGCTCATTCGAGCGTGATACGCATTCGCGACCTTCATTGAACGGTTGCTATTCTTTATATCCGAGCGACCAAAGAACAAACCTGCAGTAAGGGCCGAGTCTTGCCACAATAGCCCGTGATTTTGTTCGTTAAAAGCTGGGAAGCGCGTGTAGGATAACTCCTAACCATGCCGGAGGGGTCAAAGGCTCAATCAGCTGGCGACCAATTATTGTCCTGGGAGTTTAGCGGATATTAAGGTCCGGCTCAAGGCGTTTATCTCAAACTTTTATTACAAAGAAACATGAGGAAGGGCTTTTGCGGCATCTCGCGGTAGGCCATGGTGATCCTGCTTCCCGTATACTCTACGATCGCAGGATTCGATATTTTTGTTGGGAAGCTTATCGATCAAAAGTGTAATTAGTGGAGCAAGATCTGGACGCATCCGCTGCCGTCTTTGCAAGATCTTGCTGTGTTTTGGGGAGATTACGTTTTATCAATGTGGGCTTTATAGTGTTAGATTTTTTTCACGGAATGCAATGGTTTGTTGGGCTTCCCGCTTACACTAATCATGCAGCTCTAAAGTCTCTGTTCCTGCAAGGATCAAGACCTACAGATGCCGATCGTACTATCATGCGTCTTGTGGGAACTGCTGTTTCCGCTTCAATACTTCATGCCGGGTTATCCAAACAAGGTGATTTGCGCTACATGTTGAGGCCAGACAAATTCTCGATGAGGTCGAACATTTGAAAACTGGTTGGTGAAGATTTAGAGGGGCCGTAGCATTAAATTCGATGTCCGGTGGCGCTTTGTGTGATGTCGTCGGCGGGAATGCGATATGCGGGGCGACTCATCAACCCAATAGCCAGCGCGGTATATCAGGCGGGATATCCATGGTACGCTGTTTTACTATCGGAATGGCGACAACGATATAGAGGCAGATTAACTAAGCATACTTGCTCCTATTTTGTTAGAATGGCGGTAAGTGGGATGTTGTTTTAACTTGATAGAAATTCTTGTTTGAGAGGAAAGGCCTGGCTCGCAAAAAAAAAGGCTATTGACGATCCGTACCGTTCGATTGACGATTCAACTACGTATGTCCAGGAAGAGATCCACGAAGCACGAGCCAGGAGTGAGGTTATGAGGTTGAATATTACGTCATTACGGTGGCCGGTCAGGGGCTCTCGTTTATAAGAGACCGGTTATAAAGGTTTAAATGCGAGGATGTAAGCCCATGGGCGCAGCCGCGTTGATCTATACTCGCTGACCGGTTTTTGCGGAAGCTGGAGCGATTACTGTCGGAGTAATTTTTTGTGTGTTTGGCTGTGAAATGATTCTGCCGACTATGTCAGTGAAGCGCTGCAGGAATATCTGGGCCTGGTAGTTTCCATGTTGAGCGATGGTATTCGATGGGCGAGGCAACAGATGCCGTTATTATCCGAGTTATGGCGACCGAAGATGATCCGCTGCTGTTGCGATCTATAATATTACGACTTTTATTCAAATCCGGTACAGCTCTTAAGCCAACGGATGAAATTAAACGGATTTCGGATGGCTGGTGCCCTGTTTCCAGGTTCCAGGTGATCATTGGAGCTTTGTGGGTTGGGCGATGACGGATGGGTAGGTTAGGAGCTGGCTGGCAGCGCATCTCGAATATGCTTCCATTCAGAGGTCTATATTTGGTTTACTGGGCGATACGCTGAAACCTATGATCCAGGTTCCTTCGCAGACGAAATCTTGTACGTGGGGAACGTTACATGCACCACTGTATCAGCGGTTGATTAAAGGACGGTGGAAAAATCTCGATTTCAGTCTGGAATTTGATGGCTTGTATCCTGGGAACGCCTGCGGGGCGATCAGTTTCTCAAAATTGAGGCTTCCGTCGATATTCTGGATTAAGAGTTAAAGCTACACTACCAGCTGAAGCTGGTAGATTGATACCACTTAAAAAAGCGGCTCGGCGGACTTCAAAGCGCTGACTGAAGAAGTCCATCGAAGATGGAGGTTTTAACCTCTATCCGCCTTCGGCGAACTTCAGGATTTTGAATGAGGTTTGCGGAATGAAGTTAATTTCGCGAGGAAAAATTGAGGGTGCCTCTCAACCACTATGCACTGAAAGTGCATAAGGTACGGCTTTTATATCGAAAGGCCGCGATTTTTTGAGCATGGCCTGGATGGCGAAACTAAGGCACGCATGATGACAGCACAGGGCGGCGGATAGCCGCTGAAAGGAGCCGCGGGTGTCGGATAGTAGTAAACCGTGAATTGGGATCGATGCTGTGAACCGCTGAGCGCGGGCGTAAAGACGGAATACAGCTTGGCATGAAGTTGATTCTTGGTTTTGGAGTTCGCCAGCACCGGTTCAGAGAGCGGCGATGCGGCGGGCGCAGCGTTTGGCGGTACCGGTATCATTAAAGGGGCCGTTGCCGCTCGAAGAATACCGTTGGACGAACGCGAGCCCGGTACGGCATCAGTCTTGGCAAGCGGGCGAGAATAATCGACGCCTGAGCTCGAAGAGCCTCAGGGCGGAGCCGACACCGATTATAGCCGTCCATACCTCATCCAGCGAACATAGAGCGGAATACCAGGGGCGGACTAAGAAGCGCGCTATTCGCGGATGCCATGCACCCTCCGTCCGAGGTGGGTATTATCTAACGGCAGTCAGACGAAGACTGCCACCCGGCGAGGTGACAGCGTGCCACCACCGCGTAAGCCTGAAGTGCTATTACGGAATATCCACCAGTTCATCAATACCGGCAACGGCGGCTGGCGACTGTTAGCGGTGACTGGGAGCCGGAAACGGCCTACCTCGCCTCACGCAGGTAGAACGTGGGGAGTCAGAGGAAGCACGTAACATAGAGAGCCTGTTTACGATCTTTTGAGATTGGCTCCAAAGCCAGAAAAGGCCGGTCACGGAATTTTAAGCTGGTATTGAGTTTTCGCTCGCAGTTTTCCATAACCGTCGACCATTTTTCCAACCAAAGCGTTTGAACTTGACCTGTTTGAAAAATGCTGTAAATGTCGTGCAGTTTTCTGTTTAATTTCTTCACCCACTATGATTACTAATGTACTCAATTACCGCTTGAGCTAATAATCCGGATCGTGACTCACCATGAGAAGATGCATAATTATCCATTTGGGTCAATAATCTTTCTGGTAGCGTTACATTTACTCGTTTTGCTTTTCCAGATAATTTTGATACATCAACATTTACTATAGCCCAAATACCATCATCATATTTTGGATTTTTTTTATGTTCCTCTAGTGATTTAGCGACAATAATATTTTCACCATCTAGAAGCATCCCTTCTAAATGACATTCAATAGCTTCCTGTGCATTTTCCAAAGCTTCATCAAGTGTATCACCTGCTGAAAAACAACCAGGTAAATCAGGTACAGTTACTCCGTAATCTGAACTAGGGTCTTTATGTATAATAACTGGATATCGCATTTTTAATCACCGTAAACTAAGGCCAGTCCCATCCCGCTTGTTTGAAGATGCTCCGCAAAGTTCCAGTTGGTAAATCTTTTTTTGGGTGAGGAACGGTTACTCGTCCAGGTTTACTGGGGTGTTTGAATTGGTGGTGGCTACCTTTTACATGGTGTAAAAACCAACCATCTCTATTCAATCGTGTAATAACCTCACTGCTCTTCATAATGTAATTATATACACATAATACACACTATTCAAGGATAACCTCTGATGAACAATAACAGCGGGAGTGCAAATTTTCATCTGTGAAAATCTGCGAAATCTGTGGATTAAAAAAACAGTGCGTAGGGTGCGGTGAGGAACGAACCGCACCATGATTGGACGGCCTGTCTGGCGCCTGCCCTGACCTGCCTGCAGAATGGAGTACGCCAGCCGGATCAGCGGAAACTGTCTTTGCTCTGAGCCCGAAACCTGGCCTCTTGCGTGGTGATCAGTCCCTCCCGCAGGAGGCCCTGAAGGTCTTGGTCCAGGGTCTGCATACCGAAGGCTTGTCCGGTCTGGATCGACGAGTAGAGCTGGGCCACCTTGTTCTCACGGATCAGGTTACGGGTGGCCGGGGTGCCGATCATGATCTCGTAGGCGGCGATACGCCCACCATCGATCTTCTTGAGCAGGGTTTGTGAAATCACCGCGCGCAGGGATTCCGAGAGCAAGGAGCGCGTCATGTCCTTCTCCCCCGCGGGGAAGACATCGATAATGCGGTCGATGGTCTTGGCAGCGGAGCTGGTGTGTAGGGTCGCAAACACTAGGTGCCCGGTCTCCGCCGCCGTGAGTGCCAGCCGAATGGTCTCCAGATCCCGCATCTCGCCCACCAGGATGATGTCCGGGTCCTCACGCAGGGCCGACCGCAGGGCCGCGCTGAAGCTCAGGGTATCCTTATGGACCTCGCGCTGGTTGACGAGACACTTTTTGCTGCTGTGAACAAACTCGATGGGATCTTCGATGGTCAGGATATGCGCGGAGTGGCGGTGGTTGAGGTGATCGATCATGGCGGCCAAGGTGGTCGACTTGCCCGAGCCGGTGGGGCCGGTCACCAATACCAGGCCGTGCGGCACGTCGATGATTTTCTCGAACACCTTGGGCGCGCCCAGTTCCTCGAGCGTCAGCACTTTTAAAGGAATAACGCGAAAGACGGCTGCCGCCCCGCGCTGCTGGTGGAAGGCGTTGACGCGGAAGCGTGCAAGGCCCTCGATCTCGAAGGAGAAATCGACCTCCAATAGCTCTTCGTAATCCCGACGCTGCCGGTCGTTCATACTATTCTGGATCAACGCGTGGACGATGGAGTGCTTCAGAGGGGGCAGGTCGATGGGGCGCAGGTCTCCGTCGCCCCGGATCATGGGCGGTAGTCCGGCGGAGAGATGCAGGTCGGAAGCCTTGTTCTCAACGCTGAAGGTGAGCAGTTCGATGATATTCACTCGGCAGTCCTCAAAAGGCCCATTTGAACCGCAAAGGCGCAAAGAGATTGTGGTTCAAGCACTCATCATCTATCCGCAGATTACGCCGATTATTTCGTTTTTCATCTGCGAAAATCTGCGTAATCTGTGGATAAAAAAACAGAAGCGTTAGCCGCAAATCAAACCGATGTTATCAGTGCTTCGGCACGGCTGTACCAGGTCTTGCGCGTTCGGGGCACGTATATCCATAGGTGATGGGTGTAGCCGCAAGCTGCCTGTGAGCTGGCCTACGTTGGTGAGCCCGTGGCGGTCCAGGTAGGCGCAGATCCCTTGGTTGACGGCGGGGAGCAGCAACGGATCGTAGAACAGGGCGGTGCCGATGCCTACCGCGCTGGCGCCGGCGATCAGAAACTCGATGGCGTCTTCGGCGCCGGCGACGCCACCCTGGCCGATGATGGGAACCCCGTGCTCGCGGCAGACCTGATAGACCTGGTGCACCTTTAAGAGGGCGATGGGCTTGATGGCCGGCCCGGACAGCCCCCCCTGATTGTTGCCGATGACCGGAGTTCGCGCTTCGCTGTCGATCGCCATGCCCATCAGGGTATTGATAACGGCGAAGGCGTCCGAGCCCGCCTCCAGGCAGGCCCTGGCGTTCGCGGCGATGTCGGTCTGATTCGGTGAGAGCTTGGTGATCAGGGGCTTGGTGGTAGCAGCCCGGCAGGCGGCGACCACCTGTGCCGACAGCTTCCGGTCATTACCGAAGGCTACACCACCCGCCTTGACATTGGGACAGGAGATGTTGATCTCGATGGCGTCGATGGGAGAGTCATCGAAGCGGCGGGTGACCTCATAATATTCCTCGACCGTGGTGCCTGAGACGTTGGCAATAAACCGTGTTTCGGTAAAGTCGAGGGTAGGTAGGATCTGCTCCACCACATGATCGACGCCGGGGTTCTGCAAGCCGATGGCGTTCAACATGCCACTCGCGGTTTCGCAGATCCTGTGCGGGGGGTTCCCTAGCCGGGGCTCCAGCGTGGTTCCCTTGAGGCACAGAGCCCCGGCATCCCGATTCGAAAATCCCTTGACACGCGTATACTCCGCACCGAAACCGACACACCCGGACAGCAATACCAGGGGGGTGTCGAAGCGCAATCCGCAAAAATCGATCACCAGCCGGGGATCATTCACCCGAGTACACCTGTGTACAAATGAGAATTCTTTTTTGCCGCCAATGAACGCAAATCGGTCGAGATTAGCTCGCCATCATCGACGCTACTTGGTCTATTAACATTGATTTGCGCCGTTTGCGTTTATTTGCGGCTAAATTTTCCATGGAGTTCCTGCCAGCTCAATGTTATCGGTCGTTGAGAGCATCCGTACTAGGGGGTTAGATATTCGACTTCTCGGGGACTTCTTTAGCATCAGGTCAGCTCGGCCTTGCTGCTGCGCATGAGGAGGCTGCGGGTTGCCTGCTCCGGCGTGCGGCCCTCGTACAGCACGCCGAACACCTGGCTACAGATGGGCATCTCCACCCCCAACCGGTGGGCGATGGTATTGACGGCACGGGTTGTTATCACGCCTTCCACTTCTTGGCCGATCTCGCGCTTGGCCTCCTCGACGCTCAGTCCCTGCGCCAGGGCCAGGCCTAGGCGGCGGTTTCGGGACTGGTCGTCGGTGCAGGTAAGGACCAAATCCCCGAGCCCGGCGAGGCCCATGAAGGTGTCCCGCCGGCCGCCCAGCCCGGTGCCGAGCCGAATCAGCTCCACCAGTCCGCGCGTGATCAGGGCGGCCCTGGTGTTGGCCCCGAAGCCGAGACCGTCGGCAATGCCCGCGGCGATTGCCAGTACATTCTTAGCCGCCCCACCCACCTGAACGCCGACCAAATCGTCGCCGGTGTAGGCCCGAAAGTGGTCGTTATGCAGATAGCCGGCTATGCGCTGCGCGTGTTCCGGTCTCCGGGAGGCCACGGTGACCGCCGTGGGCAACCCCTTGGCGACCTCTTGCGCAAAGCTGGGGCCGGAGACGACAGCCAGCTCCCGGGACCCCAGGATTTCTTCCGCGACCTGATGCAGGAGCCGCCCGGTGTGGGGCTCGAATCCCTTGGTGGCCCAGGTAATGCCCAGTCCCTCCGGCAGTCGGTCGGGGAGTCGGCGTAACACGGCGGCGAAGGCGTGGCTGGGAATGACGACCAGGAGCTCGCTGACCCCCTCCAAGGCATCAGTGAGCTCCGCTACGGGCTGCAGCGTCGGCGGCAGCGGAAACCCAGGCAGATAACGGCGATTTTCGCCGTCGCGATCCAAGGCCAGAATCTGCTCCGGCGCATAATCCCAGATCCGCACGCGGTGGCCGTTGCGACACAGCAGCAATGCCAGCGCCGTACCCCAAGAGCCGGCGCCCAGGACCGCGAGCGCGGGAGCGGAGGTCTGACTCAATGCGAAGTCGGGGCGGGATTACCCTTGGCCTGATCCGCCATCTGTTGCTGATGCTGGGCGAACAGGGCGTCGAAATTGACCGGCTGTAGCACCAGCTGCGGGAAGCTGCCCTTGGCGACCAAATCGGAGACGACCTCACGCACGTAGGGAAACAGCAGATTGGGGCAATAGGCCCCGAGCAGATGGGCAAGCTCCGGGTCCGGGAACCCCTGAATCCCGAACAGGCCCGCCAGATGGACCTCCACGATCGAGGCCGTCTGGTCGGCGAGCTTGGTGGTGGCGGTGACCGACAGGATGACCTCGAAGGTGTCTGCGTCGAGCTTGTTCGCCTGGGTATTCATGTTGAGCTCGAGCTTGGGTTGCCACTCCTGGCGGAAGATGTGGGGGGCATTCGGCGCTTCGTAGGAAAGGTCTTTGGTGTAGATGCGGTGCACCACGAACTGCCTTTCGTTTTGCTGTTCGTTCTCGGTCATCGGCGATCATCCGGTTGCGGTTGAAAAGGAGCCCGGCTGGGTTTTTAAGACCTTGCCATCAGTGCTTCTTCTTGGACAAGGGCAGATTAGCATTCTGCCAGGCCAGGACCCCCCCGCGCAGGTTATGCACATTCTCGAAGCCCTCCTTGCGCAGCTGTTGGCAGGCCATCGCCGACTGGGAGCCCGAGCGGCAAGCGACCAGGATGGGTCGCTCCTTGTGCTTCTGCAGGGTCCCGATCTGTTTTTTGAAACCGTTCATGGGGAGGTTGAGCGCATTGATGATGTGCCCCTGGGTGAAATCGGCCGCTGGCCGCACGTCTACCACCAAGGCGTCCTTGTGATTGATAAGCTCCGTCGCCCCGGCCGGATCCACCGAACCCCGCCCACTGACGAGTAGGTTGTGGATCAACAAGGCGATAATCACTGCCAGTACTGCGAAGAGCTCCCAGTGGTTACCGATAAACTCGATCAGTTGTTGCGGCTGCATGTGGGATACGACGAGAAATTTCCGGGACCGGGCCACGCCAGCGTCAGGTATGAACCACCCGCGGCGGATAAGACCAATCGGGGATGCTAAGTATAAGGCCCTGCGGGACGCGAGTCATCTTTCCCCGGTCAGGACAAGGTGGGTACGGAGCAAGGGCTTCCGGTTATCAGTCGCCGGCTTCCGGATTCTTGATCGCAGGGGTATCCAGGTCGAGCCGCAGCGCTTTGATCTTGCGGGTCAGGGTATTCCTGCCCCAACCCAGCAGACGCGCGGCCTCTTGGCGCCGACCGCTGGTGTGTTCCAAGGCCGTCTCGATGAGGATCTGCTCGAATACGGGGAGTGCTTTGTCCAACAGGGCGGTCTGGCCCTGCCGGAGTCCATTGCGGGCCCACCGGCGCAGGGAGACCTGCCATGGATCGTCTGCCGTCTTCCCGGCTTCCACACCCACCAGCTCGGGAGGCAGATCCTCCGCGTGGATCTCTTTGCTGGAGGCCATCACCGTCAACCAGCGCGCCGTGTTCTCGAGCTGACGCACATTGCCTTGCCATTTGAGGCCACCAAGCCTCTCCTCAGCGCTCGGTAGTAAGACCTTGGGCTCGCAATCCAGCTCAGCGGCAGCGCGGGCGAGGAAGTGTCGCATCAACAAGGGGATATCCTCACGGCGCTCGCGCAACGCCGGCAGCCGGATACGGATGACGTTCAGGCGGTGAAACAGATCCTCACGAAAGCGTCCGGTTTGAACCTGCTGCTCAAGATTCTGGTGCGTGGCAGCGATGATTCGCACATCGACCCTGACCGGGGAGGTACCACCGACCCGGTAGAATTCCCCGTCCGCGAGGACGCGCAGTAATCTCGTCTGCAGCTCCGCCGGCATATCGCCGATCTCATCCAAGAACAGGGTGCCACCATGGGCCTGCTCGAAGCGTCCCTGGCGTTTGCCTTGGGCCCCGGTGAAGGCGCCGCGTTCATGGCCGAACAGCTCGGATTCCAGGAGATCATGGGGAATCGCCGCCATATTCAATGCGATGCAGGGCTGATCGGACCTGGGGCTATGGCGGTGCAAGGCCCGTGCAACCAGCTCTTTCCCGGTCCCGGACTCGCCGTTGATCAGCACGGTGATATGGGAGCGCGCCAGTCGCCCGATGGCGCGAAACACCGTCTGCATCGCCGGTGCCTTACCGATGATATCCGGCATCCGGTCGAGGGGCTTACCGGCTATGTCATCGCCATCCGGGTGGCGGCGACAGGCACGTCGGATCTGATCCGTCGCCTCGTCAAGATCAAAGGGTTTGGGCAGATACTCGAAGGCCCCGCCGTCAAAGGCGGAAACGGCACTGTTGAGATCGGAGTGCGCCGTCATAATGATGACCGGCAGGTCGGGATGCTCGGACGTCAATTGTCGTAACAGGTCCAGACCGTCGATACCGGGCATCCGTATATCGGAGACGATGACATCCGGCCGCTTGCGGCGAAGGGATTCCATGATACCGACGCCGTTTGAGAAGCTCGTCACCGCCATGCCTGCCTTGGTCAGGGCCCGCTCCAACACCCAACGGATGGATCGATCGTCGTCGATTACCCACACCATCGACCTTCTAGTCATGGGACGGCTCCAGCGGTAAATAGATGAAGAACCGCGTCTTCCCGGGGCGACTTTCGCATTCGATCAACCCGCCGTGTTGGTTGATCAATTCCTGAGCGATCGGCAACCCCAGGCCGGTTCCCCCCGGGCGTTCGGATACCATGGGTAAGAAAATACGATCCAATAAATCGGGGGCGATACCCTCACCGTCATCGATAACTTCCACTTGCATGACCAAGCGGTGGCTTTTGTTTCCGATCGTGAACCGGCGCAACACCCGGGTCCGCAGCTCGACCTGGCCGTCCGGTCCGGCTGCGGCAATCGCGTTCCTGGCAAGATTGAGCACGGCCTGGATCAAGCGGTCGGGGTCCGCTCTGAAACCCGGGATGCTGGGGTCATAGTCGCGGATGATGACCGGTCCCCCGGGATACTCCGCCGCCAGGAGTCCACATACGTGTTCCAGCACCTGATGAATATTGACGTACTGCTTATTGGGGATGAGGTTCGGGCCGAGCATCTCGTCTATCAGCTTCCGCAGCCGGTCCACCTCGTCGATGATGACGCGCGTGTGCTCACGGAACGACTCATCTGGAAGCTCCTGCTCCAATAGTTGGGCGGCACCACGCAGGCCGCCCAACGGGTTTTTGATCTCGTGGGCCAAACCTCGGATCAGGGCCTGCGCTGCCTGGTGTTGAGAGATCAGGTGCTCTTCGCGGACGATACGCAGATGGCGATCCACTTGGCACAGCTCAACCAGGGCCTCCGATGATGCGTCGAACGGGTGGAGCGGCAGGACGGTGCAGTTGACCCTGACGGCACGGTCACCGGACAGCGGGATGGTGACCTCTCTTTCCGTAACGGGACGCCGGGTGCTCAAGGCGTCGCGTAATCGCTGCTCCATTGAACACTCGGGCCACGGCATCAGGGTCCCGATGCTTTGCCCCAACACATGGTGAGCGCTGGCCTGGAGCAGCATTTCCCCGGCCGGATTGATGTAGGTAAGGCACAGGTCGCCGTCGAACAGCAGCACTGCGGTGACCAGATGATCTAGTATCTGCTTTTCGAGGGGGCCGATTCGAGGACTATCGGAAACCATACTGGGGAGATCAAGTCTTGATGGCAACCACAGAAAAAATCTCGCACAGGCAGCTAGTCAAAGTCAGCAAATTCCTGAGCTTCGTCCTACGACACAAACCGGACGCTATTGGCCTCACCTTGGATGCGCAAGGTTGGGCGTCGGTATCGGAGCTGATCAAGAAGGCGCCTTCTGAAATGTCGCTCACGGCGGACCTGATAAGACAGGTTGTCATTACCAACGACAAGCAGCGGTTTTCACTTTCCGAGGATGAGCAGCGAATACGTGCCAACCAGGGCCACTCGATTAAAATCGATCTCGGTCTTACGCCAAAGGAACCTCCGCCGGTCCTTTACCATGGGACCGCAACGCGGTTTCTAGCTTCGATCCTGAGAGAGGGGCTGCATCCTGGACAACGCCACCACGTTCACCTTTCGCTAGATATGAAAACCGCAACAAGCGTCGGTCAGCGTTATGGAAAACCGGTTGTCCTGCAAGTTGCCTCCGGTGAAATGTATCGGCAGGGATACGAGTTTTTTTTATCCGAGAATGGTGTCTGGCTTACGGAAATCGTTCCGCCTGGCTTTTTGGCTAGACTGGAATAATCGCCTCAAAGCTCATACTCAATCATTTTGTGTGCAATATTTGCCCTTCCGGTTAACCAAATGTGTGGGTAAGGCGCTCAGCTTCCTCTACAAGATATAATAGAGCCTGATGGCTACGACTGTTTGGCCCAAGTCCGAACATCCTCCGGCTCGATGCGCGGCTCGACAACAATGAACTGCTCGATGTCTTCCGAAAAAACGGTCTTAGAGCTCGGCTCCAGGAGGCTGCGGCGTAGAATCTTCTCGACCACGCCCTCTTGCTGATCCGGGCGAGACGCGAGGGCACCCCGGAGATACAGGCGCATCTCCGTAAGCTCCGGCGGTGGATCGACTCCCTCCTCGGGGTCGGTGTCGGTGTAAGAATTGAGGCTCGTGTAGTAGGAGTGAAAGGTACGCGCGTAGAAATCCCGGCCCACCTCGAAGGGCTCTTCGATGCGTACCAAGCGGACCAGCTCCGGGTACTGCCCGATCCATCGCTTGCAGGCCCTTATCAAGTCCACATAGGGCACGACCGCCGCGGGGGGCAGCTCGTTGTCGAAGTGTCTCACCATCACAAGTGGGGACCCTTTCACAATGGGAACGGCATAGAGGGTTCCACAGCGACTGGGTAGAAATTCTATGAGCCCCAGCTCTTCGGCGATTTCCCGGAATGTGCGCATGGTGGAATACTCCTACTGCGGGTCGAAAACAAGGATTTTGTTTCTGGTGTAAGACCAGTGAAGGTTGACGGAGGGAGGGTCTCGTCTCAGCTTTTTTGCCAGAGAGCCGAGACTTTCATCTCGGCTACGCCCGAGCTCTTCCATGACCCGATTCCGCATTTCAAATACGGCTGGCTTTTCCATTGCCTTTTTAAGTGGAACCGACCCAGGATCATAATCCCGTTTTATCCAGTCCGAGCCGCGCTCATGAATCCTCACCACGTCGATGTCCTTCGCCAGCCTCGGGTTGTTGCCGACGGCCTTTCTGACATCTTCAAGCGCCTGAACCGACTTTTCCATTTCAACTGGGCTCTTTTCGAACCAGCGTTTCAGTGCCATATTTGGCTCCTTGGGAGAGGTAAACAATTGTCCCTCACGGCCACTATGCTTAGGGGTTGGGGTAAGATCCGAAGTACCGCGAAACTCTTCCAGGACATCCATGAACTCATCATTGTGTCTGGCATCGAATTTGTCCCATGATTTGGGCGGAATCTTCTTCGAACATTTGTGTATGCCTTTAGTAGTTACCAAGTCGAGCTTCTTGGCTGCATCGGCTGTATCCTCTACCGCGTCTACGACATCCTCGACCTTGTCCAGTCCTTTCCCGACCTTGGCGAGCTTCCCCAGCTTCCCTGCCTTGGCAAGGGCCCCTACCGGGACCAAGGCGGTACCTATCTCGAACCCGCCCCCACCTGCCAGCTTCCCCCAATCCTCGGCGTCGGCAGTGGTAACAAAATTCTCGGCCGCGGTGTAGGCCGCCAGCGCCCCATCCCGGGCATCTCGGCCCAGCTTGACCGGGTCGTTTACTACCTTATCCGCGTAGTCATGTACCCATTGGGCGGACGACTTGGTTGCTTCCCAAGCCCGTTCGCGCGCCGCAGGATCCGTCGCCAGGGCATAGCCACCCTGTGCCAGCGACTTGAGACCTTCCCAGGTGCCGGCGGCGGCACCGGTAAATCCGTCCGCCAGGCCATTCCAGAATCCCATGGATCATACCCTCCTTCCAAAATCCAGGGCGATGCGCAGACGCAGCAGCTCCAGCCGCATGTCCGGCGAGCAGCGGGGGTCCAGGACGTCCGCGATCCAGGGATGCCGAGCCTCGACGGTCAGCTCCGGTCCGTACAGGGCGCGGGCTACCGCCAGTACGAGCGGACCGTCTTGCAGCTCGGCAAATCCGAGTGACCCGGCAAGGTTAAAGGCGGCTTCGGCCTTTGGGCGCGCATCCTCGGGTGTGGCCTGGTCCCAGAGAACCAGAGGGAGTGCCGCGGCTGTGCGCTCGATCAGGGGTAACGGGTCCATGTCGGGTGCCGTATAGAGAAAGAGCTCGATACGAGCCGCTTCCGCCTTGCGCCAGGCAATATGGGGAGCCCGATCCACCAGGCTCAGGATGCGGTTGTCGGCCGTGTCGGCACCCCGCTCCAGCGCCTCTCGGATGAAATGATTATGGTCGAAGTTGGGCGCCACCGTCTGCAACAGATCGGCAAACAGGGCGAGGCTGTTTTTCCAGGTAGCTCCCCACTTGCGGCCCCGAGCGATCATGTGGCCTACGATCATCCGGCGCTGAGCTTCCGGAAACCTCGGCAGGACAGCAAGGTTTCTGCGGCAAAGGTATTCAGCCAATTCGTCGACAAAACGCCTCTCGGCATTTTTATCTAAGGTTTCAAGCTGCTCTCGACGAATTATCAGCATTTGGCACCTGTCCAACAGGTAACGAAAAACGCCCTTTGCAGGGCGTATCTAAGGGATTCGAGGAGGCAGCCCGATCACAGACTGTAGTACATATCGAACTCGAGCGGGTGGGTGGTCATGCGCAGCGTGGTGACCTCTTCCATCTTCAGCTCGATATAGCCATCGATGAGATCATCGCTGAACACCCCGCCGGCGGTGAGGAAGTCCCGATCCTGGTCCAACGCATCCAGGGCCTGGTCCAACGCATAGCAGACCTGGGCGATGCCCTTCTCCTCCTCAGGCGGTAGGTCGTAGAGGTCCTTGTCCATGGGATCGCCGGGGTGGATCTTGTTCAGAATCCCATCCAGACCGGCCATCATCATGGCGGAGAAGGAGAGGTAGGGGTTGCCGGTGGAATCCGGGAACCGGACCTCGATGCGCCGGGCCTTGGGGTTGGCGACATGGGGGATACGGACCGCGGCCGAGCGGTTACGTGCCGAGTAGGCCAACATGACCGGGGCCTCGAAGCCGGGTACCAGACGCTTATAGGAGTTGGTCGAGGCGTTGGTGAAGGCATTGAGGGTGCGGGCATGCTTGATGATGCCGCCGATGTAGTAGAGCGCCGTCTCGGAGAGGCCACCGTACTTGTCGCCCGAGAAGATGTTCTGTCCGTCCTTGCCCAGGGATTGGTGCACATGCATCCCATTACCATTGTCGCCCACCAGGGGCTTGGGCATGAAAGTAGCGGTCTTGCCGTAGGCATGGGCCACGTTCCAGACCACATACTTTAAGATCTGATTCCAGTCCGCACGTTTGACCAGGGTAGCGAATTTGGTGCCGATCTCGCATTGACCGGCGGTGGCGACCTCGTGGTGGTGGACCTCGGTGGTCACGCCCATCTCTTCCATGGCCAGACACATGGCGGAGCGTATGTCATTCAGAGAATCCACCGGCGGGACGGGGAAATAGCCGCCCTTGGTGCCCGGGCGGTGACCGATGTTCCCATCCTCATAGACCCGCTCCGAGTTCCACTCGGCCTCCTCGGAGTCGACCTTGTAGAAGGCGCCGCTCATGTCGGCGCCCCAACGCACGTCATCCAGTACGAAGAATTCGGGCTCCGGGCCGAAATAGGCGGCGTCGGCGACCCCGGTGGATTTGAGGTAGGCCTCGGCGCGCTTAGCCAGGGAGCGCGGGTCACGCTCATAGCCCTGCATGGTGGAAGGCTCGAGGATATCGCAGCGGATGATCAGCTGGCTTTCCTCGGAGAAGGGGTCCAGGGTCTCGGTGCCGACCTCCGGCATCAGCACCATATCCGACTCCTGAATACCCTTCCAGCCGGCAATCGATGAGCCGTCGAACATCTTGCCGTCCGTGAAGAAATCCTCGTCGATAACGCCGGCCGGCAGGGTAACATGCTGTTCCTTACCGCGGGTATCGGTAAAGCGAAGATCGACGAACTTCACTTCCTCTTGTTTGATCTTCTCTAACACACTGGATGACATGCACTTATCTCCGCTGGTTGCTGTTTCAGGGGCACTCGGATTCTAAAGTGCCCGCCTGGGGTAAGAATCCCCCATCATATTCGGTTCGAGATTCCCTTGAAAGGTGCGAGCACTCGCCTTGTCGGGTGTCTGTATGCAATGATCGTGCCAGAACGCCCGTGCCGGCAGGGGAATTTTTACCCCCCAGAGGCGCGCCGGGCATGCGCAAGCTGGATTTTCCCATAGGAAAACACAGCTCAAACCCGGTGTTCCTTGCGCCCGCGGTGGTAGAGGTAAAAGAGAAACCTACGCGGGCTTTGGCTTCCAGCTCATCCATGCGGTTCGCGGTCGGGATTAGGGGCTGTTGACATAATTGTCGTGCCGACCGCTAATCGGACAAGATTAACAGGATGACTCAGGATTAACAGGATTATTTTGTGAATAAGCAATTATAACATCCTGTTAATCCTGTACCATTAGGAGGCAAGCCCGGAGATTAGGGCTCAATGCCATTAAGTTAAGCGGTAGTGGTTAATATCTAAGTTGTAACATGACCAACGGCACTGGCCGCTATACCCCCTCTCCCGCCGGGAGAGGGGCTTTGAGGCTTAACTTAATGGTATTGGATTAGGGCTCACCCCTTATTAAATGTCAACACGCCCTAGTGTAATCCTGCTGCGGCATACCGCGCTCACCACATCCTACACTCCCGCCCTCATCACTCATCACTCATCACTCATCATTCATCACTACGTGGGCTACGACCCTGTTTTAGACAGCTTCTCGAGCACCTCGGCCAGGACGGGACAAGCCCCGGATTCGGCCTTGTCCCGGAGGGCCTGTTCCAATACTGGATCAGGCTCTTTCGACCCAAATACTATAACAGGCTCGTTCACCCAACCATCCCCTCTGGCATACCGCCACATCCTTTCAGCGATGTAGCGGTTGTTGCAGGCGAGTCCGGCACGATAATCCGCGCGTTCCCGCTCGAACACGGCCTTATCCGGCGGCGCTGGCCAGCACTTGAACGGACCCTGTTGATCGTGCATGACGTCGGGTTTCTCAGGCGGTGAGATCGTCGTCGGTTGCACAGGCAGGTCGAAGGCGACGGACCAGAAGCGCTCGATGGCCCGCTCGACCCCTTCCCGCCTCCACTGAGACCAGTGTTCACTTGCCTGCTCCAGCTTGGCCTCCAGTTTCTCGATCTCCGAGAACACGGAGGACAGCCCTTCCCAGTCGTCACGCGGCAAACTCAAATCCCGCAAGTCGGCGAGTGAGAGCTCCGCGTCTTGGAACTCGGTTCCATAGACCACCGCCTCCCGGAGATTCGCGCCCTGTAGGTCCGCATACTGGAGATCCGCGATCTGGAGCTGCGCCCCCCTGAGAACCGCGCCCTGGAGCTGCGCCCCCCTGAGATCCGCGATCTGGAGCTGCGCCCCCCTGAGATCCGCGCCCTGGAGCTGCGCCCCGGAGAGATCCGTGCCCTGGAGCTGCGCCCCGGAGAGATCCGTGCCCTGGAGCTGGGCCTCCCAGAGCTTTGCGCCCTGTAGGCCCGCATACTGGAGATCCGCGATCTGGAGCTGCGCCCTTGTGAGATCCGCGCCCTGGAGCTTTGCCCACTGGAGAAACGCGATCTGGAGCTGCGCCCTTGTGAGATCCGCGCCCTGTAGATCCGCATGTTGGAGAACCGCGCCCTGGAGCTGCGCCCACCGGAGATCCGCGCCCTCGAGCTGCGCCCTTGTGAGATCCGCGCTCTGGAGCTGCGCCCAGGAGAGATCCGCGATCTGGAGCTGCGCCCCGGAGAGAACCGCGCCCTGGAGCTGCGCCTCCCAGAGAACCGCGCCCTGGAGCTGCGCCCTTGTGAGATCCGCGATCTGGAGCTGCGCCTCTTCGAGATCCGCGCCCTGAAGCTGCGCCTCCTGGAGTTTCGCGTCCTTAAGGTTTGCGTCCTCCAGTTGGGCATGCCGGAGGTCTGTGTGCTTTTTCACGCTATCTCGATCAATCGGACGCATGTCCGCGCCTTGGAGCCGGGTACCCTGGAGCTTTGCGTATTGTAGATTTGCACCCCGAAGGTCGGCGTCCCACAGTCTGCTCTTGTAGAAATCGGCATAGCGCAGATCCCGTTCGCGTAGATCCAGTGCCTCGCCGTCCTTTATCCAGACCTTCGCCTCCGCTTCTTCCGCTTTGGTATCTTCCCCACAGGCGAAACACTCACGGGCACTGGCTAAGAGCTCGACCGGGGGATTTTTGCGCATCAGCGTCCGTTCGCGCAGCTCCAGATTGCGATGGATCCAGGGCAGTCCCGGCTGGTTCTCAGCCAACTCTTCTTCCTTGTCCTTGGCCCCCCATTTCTCGGCCAACCATTCTTCGGTGTCGCCGACGTGCGGAACCAACAGAATCCAGGCGCCGAATGTCAGGATCGCAGACACCAAGGCTCCCAAGCTCGTGGACACCCAGACTCCCCATCTGGATCGAGATTGGGACCACCAATCTCGCCAACGCCCGGAACGGGAGGACAGGCGCGGCCACAAGATCCAGAGCAGCAGCAGATCGAGGGTGAGTACCAGTTGGTGATTGAAGGTGATCCATGCGCTGTGATAGGGCAGGAACTTATATTGGACAGCTGCCAGCAGGAGAATGGGGGTCATCAGAATGGTGACGACCACCGCTACTCCGAATACCCAGCGGATCAGTCGCGGATGCTGGCTACCGACGATCCGGTGGCTGAAGATGAGCGGAAAGAGCAGCCCGCGCTGGATGCGCGCCGACTCCGACGGCAGGGACCCGAGTACATGATCGAGGTCGAACAGCTTGCGGGACAGCAGATAGAACTGGCTGAGCAGATGGGCGTGGAAGATCAGTACCAGCCAGGGAACGACCACATAAAATCCCACCAGGGGCAGCTCCACACCGAGCAGGGGCAGGTCGGCGCCGGTCCCCTTCAGGAGCTGCTCGTCGTCGGTGGAGAAGACGATGACCGCCACATAGAAGGCGAACAGGAGGAATTTGAAATAGAGCCCGCGCACATGGCGCGCGGATTCGTCCGCCGCGGTACGCAGGAGCGGGAGCTTGCCTTCCTGGAGGGACCAAGGATTTTCGGCTTGGTCTCGGTTGCGAGGCATTTCATCGATCTCCGAATGCTTGTCGTGGTCGGTCAGGATGCGGAAGGGAAAACGACGAATCACGCGAATCCGCACGAATCAATACGCGAAGATTCGCGTGATTCGTGGTTTTTTTCTACGTCCACCACCGCGGGTGCAGGGAATCCTGAGTTTGAGCCGTTTTTTCCTAGGCTCTTTATGGATTCCGGACTGCTTTGCCTTGGCCGCAGCATCATGTCGTTTTTCGCTGGCGAATCGTTTGCTGCCTTCACCACCCCCTTCGTTACCCTGCGGTCTTGCCGGGAGTGTAGGATGCGGTGAGCGCGGTATGTCGTAGCAGGATTACATCAATCCCCACCGCGAACCGCATCAATGGACGCCCGCGGCGAACCGCATCAATGAGCCGGAAGCCAAAGATGCGGTTCGCGCCGGTCGCTCCCGCGCCCGGCGCTCACCACATCCTACGGGTCCATACCAGGGGTGGAGGAGAGATCAGTCTGGAATCCATAAAGAGCCTTTTCCTATAGGAAAAACCAGCTTAATCTGTGGAAATCTGCGGATTAAACAGGAAGGGTTATCGGTTGCACAAATCCGATTCGTGTGGATTCGTGTGATTCGTGGTTTTCCCTTCGCGGTTCAAAAGGAATCAGGAAAGAATGCACTGTCATAGCTCGTCCGGATAGATGACGCACTGAAACGGTGCAGTTATCCGAAGTAGACAAAGACCTGATTGAAGACCGGATCCGCCGCGAGTGCCGACTGTAACCGGTCCCGGACAGCCTCCGCACGGGAGCATTCTCCGGCGCAGACAGCAAGCGGAAAGTACACTTCTACGTCGATGCGTCCATTGAGATAGTGCAGGATGGTCCGCCGGCAGCTTGTGGCCTCGGGTACTCCTTCCCAAAGCCGCTCAAGCCGGGTCAGGGCTTCGGCGCGCGTGGGCAACACCACCGAGAGCGGCTCCGTTGCGTCGTCCTCCGGATCGATATGGACCGTAACATCGGTAATCTCGTCGATTTGTGATTTGAGCCGGTCCTCTACCAAGAGCGCGATCAGGTGGCCCTCTGAGACGCTCAACCGGGGATCGACCAGGATATGGACGTCTACCGAGGCCTGCCAGCCGTGCCTTCTCGTTCGCAGCATATGGATATTTCTTACACCGCCGACAGAGTCGATGGTTTTCTCGATCGCGGCGAGGCGCTCCGCTTCCAACCCGGTATCCACCAGCTCCCGGATCGACCGGTGGCCGAGCTCCCAGGCAATATGGGCGATCATCACGGCGATGACGACCGCCGCAATGGCATCCAGGTAAGGTAAACCCATCAGGGTACCAACGAGGCCCACCAGAACCACGACCGAGGAAACGGCATCGGAGCGGTGATGCCAGGCATTGGCACGTAACATATCCGAGCGAACACGGCGCGCGTAACCGAGCGTCCACCAGTAGAGCCACTCCTTGACCAGGATAGACACCAGGACTGCGGCCAGCGCCAACGGCTGTGGCCGCAAGAGTTCGGCGGGAGCAAACAGGCGATTACCGGCGTCCCAGCCGATGCCGACGGCAACCATCAGTAAAAAGACACCCAGCACCAGGGTCGCCAGGGTCTCATAGCGTCCATGCCCGTAAGGATGCTCTTGGTCCGGGGCCCGGGCGGCGTGACGCCCTGCATACCAGACCAACACATCGGATAGCAGATCGGAGAGGGAATGGATACCGTCCGCAACCAGGGCCTGGGAATGCCACAGCACCCCCGCGCCGACTTTGATCACCGCCAGGCCCAGGTTGACCAGGCCGCCGACCACCGCGGTCTTCGCAACGGCTTCGGCACGTTGTCCTTGTGGTTCTCCAAACAAGGTCTGGCTCGGGCAGGATTTGCTACTCGCATGCACCGCCGACGCGCATGACCACCAAATGCTCGCCATCCTTGCTGTCGGTACGCAGGACGGTATGACCGTTGATGCGACACCAGGCAGGTATATCCTGCAGTGCCCCAGGATCCGTGCAGACCGCCTCTACCTGGGTCCCCGGAGCCAGGTCTGCGACCCGATCCTGGACCCTGATGACCGGGAGCGGACACAAGAGCCGCCGGCAATCCACGACCATCGTGTCTAGAGTATCCACTCCCCGGGGATCTCCTGCGGGGTGAAGGGACGGACAGCGAGTTCTCGCGTAGAACCTGAAAGGACCCTGACCTCGACGCGGACGGATTCGCAATTGCGTCCCTGACCGTAGCGTGCCACCAGCCGCGCCGCCAACTCGATGTCACTCTCCGTCACCACACCATCGATCAGGGCCTCGGGTCCGCCGTGACTGAGCGTCTTGATGCTGATAAAACGCTTACGGAACCCGGTCAGGAAACGCCCTTCGCCTTCCTCGCGTGCGATGATGACCTTGAAACCGGGTCGCGGTCGGATATGGCGCCCCACCTTCAGGAGCACGATATCGTCCAGGTCATAGGCCCGATCACCACGGCTGTTCCACAGGTCCGTCAGCTTCGCGGAGTACTGGGAATCGGTCAGAAAGCAGCAACCGCCGGCCGGTTGAGCATAGTCATCGAGCCCATATGCCTTCGCCAATGCCATCTGCGGCTTTCTGCTGCGCCCGGAGAAATCGAACAGGCGTTCACGCTCCACCCAGCCCCCCCGCTCCGGCCGGGTCGGCGGCAGGCGCTTGGCACATAAGGGCCGCAGCAGTAAATCACCGGCCCCCGAGTCATCCTGCACGATCGGCAGGGTGTCCTTGCGCTGAGATTTGGGCCGTTGCCCCACAACCTCACCGGTAACGATAAAGTCGAACCCATGCCCACGCATCCACTCATAGGCCCGCCGTACCATGAAGATCTTACAGTCGAGGCACGGATTGAGATTGGCCCCGTACCCATACTTCGGGTTCAGGACCACATCACGGTAATCCTCGACCACGTCGACGAAATGTAATTTCACACCCAGGCGCTCGGCCACCCAGAGCGCATTGTTGCGTTTGGGCTTAGTGTTCTTACGGATGGCATGTGTGTGGCCCTCCACACAGAAGCCGGTGAAGAAGTTCAGGCCCTCCACCTGAATGCCCTGGTCCTGGACGACGCGCACGGCGAGCATGGAGTCGAGACCCCCGGAGACCAGAGCGACTGCTTTTCGTTCAATCATCACGACAAAAAGACGAAATTGTTTGGCAGTGGCTCAGTTTGAAAAATTTATGCTTGGCCGCTCACTTTCCGGCCCATTTAACGCCAAGACGCAATGGCGCCAAGACGCAAAGATTCTTTGTTCTTTCTTTGCGTCTTGGCGTCCTTGCGTTTTTTCGCGAACTGAGCCACTGCCAAATTGTTTGACAAATTTAAAAATGATCTTATTGTTGATGCAAATGGATCGGGAGTTCCCGATCGGCGTAGGGGTGCGGTGGAAACCGCGCCCCTTCGGCTTTTCAGGGCAGGGTTTTCAGTCCATGCCCAGCCAGCCTTCCTTCCCCGCTCCGGTATAGCTTCTTCTCAACCACATCATAGGCCCGGTTCGGTTGGTCGGGTT
The DNA here is from genome assembly GCF_004359955.1 of Candidatus Thiosymbion oneisti. Lineage (NCBI taxonomy): Bacteria > Pseudomonadati > Pseudomonadota > Gammaproteobacteria > Chromatiales > Chromatiaceae > Candidatus Thiosymbion > Candidatus Thiosymbion oneisti. The sequence continues at coordinate 91,789 of NZ_SMSC01000003.1, read as the reverse complement.
TAAGCAGACGGCGGCCTATCGGATGGCAAACCAGATCGGCCAATTGTAGGCCCCGCAGGTTCTGCTTTTTGTTCACGAACACTACCTCGAACGGCAACCGTTGGCCGCAGGCATTCGTCCCGTCGCAGATACGGCGAAACACCAGCTCCAGATCTCCATCTTCCTTGCACCCCCGCGATTCTACTGGCAACATAGGGAAGCTACATCAATTGAGGCAGTCTACATGATTCGCGAGGCTCCAGCAGTGATGGTTCGCCAAAACCTAGGTGAGCTGCTCGACGAGATTCGGTATGAAGGCGATTCGGTCGTCATCACCAAGCGCGGAAAGCCGATTGCGGCACTCGTCGATATCGAGCTTTTCGAGCGTTTGTGTTCGCTGGACGAAGCGTACATGCGCCTCCGAGGCGAGTTGGCGCAAGCATTTTCCAACCTACCGCCGGATGCGGGCATGGTTATGATCGATGAGGCGGTCCACGCAGCCCGTGGATAGGAATGAAGGTTGTTCTGGACACCAACGTCCTGGTCTCTGGACTTGCCTATCCGAACACTAATCCGGGAAGGATCGTCGCCGCCTGGGATTCCCACATCCTGCGGCTTTCGATGTCGCACTTCCAGTTGAACGAAATTTCCCGGGTCTTCGGTTACCCGAAAATACGCAAATTATTGGGTTGGGACGACAAGCGCATCGAGTCTTTCGTCCGACAGCTCGAGCTACGGGTCGAACTGGTGGAGATTGAAGACACGACCGCAACGGTGTCGAACGATCCGAATGATGCGCCAATCCTGGCGACGCTGATTGCCTCTTCCGCGGATGTGCTGATTACGGGTGACAGTGATGCATTAAGAGTGCATTAGCAGAAGTCTAGTGTTTGGATATAACCTGACCAATCTCTTTTGAAGAGGGCTCAATATGAATAAAAAGATGGTGACAATAGGTTTGGCAATGTTGTGTTTTTCGCGCGCAGTATCCACGGGAGAGTTTCAAGGTCAAGTGGTAACCGAGTGGTTACAGAATGATAAAGAAGACCGCGATATGCGGCTATTAGAAGATTTTAAATATATTGACGACAATGGAAAGGTATGGTCTGTGCCTAAAGGACAAGTCGTAAATGGTGCATCTATTCCTCAAACATTCTGGACGTTTGGTCCTCCATTCGTTGGCGATTATCGTAGAGCGTCAGTGGTTCACGACCACTACTGTCGAACGCGTACAGAATCTTGGGAAGATGTTCATCGCATGTTCTATGAAGCTATGCAAGCTGATGGAGTTCCGTCGTATAAGGCAAAGGTGATGTACGCTGCAGTTTATGCTGGAGGTCCACGATGGGATGAAGACGGCAACGATCTTTCTAGCCACGAATCTTTGCTATCCAACGTAAATCTTGTTGATGAGATATTAGAGCGAGTTGAAGAAGGTGAGTTGGATTTGAATCATGCAAAGATCGACATAGACAAACTCATCTCCAAGTGAAAGGGATAGCGTTAGCTCTCGAAGCCCCCGCGCAGTTTGCGCGGCGGCTATAACCTTTCACGTGCGACGGGTATCGTCGGTAATCCCCGGATTACCGGACACATTCTTCAAGACCGGGGTGTTGAGCTTCTCGATCTTGACCGTCTTCAGGTCGCGCAGGTATTTGGCGACCGTTTCCCAGATGGGTTCTCCGGGGGCCTGGGACCCGACGGTGGCCCAGCCGGCGACCACATAGGATTTATCGGCCTCGATCTTGGTGCCGTCGTCCAGGGCCATGTCGCCGATGCGTTTGCCCATGGACGCGGTAGGATCGCACTCATAGTCCAGCCCCCCGACACGCACCATGTCTCCGCCTTGCTGCACATAGGGATCCGGGTTGAAGAGGTTGTCACAGACATCTTCCAGGATGGCCTTGAGCTCGCTGCCTTTCAGCTCGCGGCGATAGGTCTCCGGATAGGTGATGCAGGTCTGATCCATGACATGCTCCATGGTGATGGTCTGGCCCGGTAGTACGCTGGTGCCCCAGCGGAAACCGGGGGATAGGCTGATCTGGGCATCCTTGACCTTGCGCAGGGCATCGCAGATGAGCTGGTCGAAGGTCCCGTTGAAGTTACCGCGCCGGTAGAGTGTCTCCTCGGTGGTCGCCAGCTTCTCCCTCAGCGTTTCCCGATAGGGCGCGCGCATCTCTTCGATGTACTTGGTCATCTCGGCATTGGGTGGGAGCAGATTGGAGAAGACCGGTAACAGCCGGTAGCGGAAGTCGCGCACCTTGCCGTCCTTGACGTCCAGGTCCATCCGCCCTAAGAACTTGCCGTTGGAGCCGGCGTTGGTGACCAGGGTCTTGCCGCCCGCGTTCGCCACGATACTGGGGGCCGGTATGCCGTCATGGGTGTGGCCGCCGAAGATGACGTCGATGCCGGTGACGCGGGAGGCCAGCTTGAGATCCACGTCCATGCCGTTGTGGGAGAGGAGCACCAGAACGGCGGGTTTCTCCTCCGTGCGAATCTTATCGACCAGCTCCTGCATACGCTCCTCCTGAATCCCGAATGTCCAGTCCGGGATGAAGCGTTGCGGATTGGCGATGGGGGTATAAGGAAAGGCCTGGCCGATGACGGCGACCTTGAAGCCACCCACTGTCTTGATGGTGTAGGGCTTGAAGGCCAGACCCGCATCTTCGTCGAAGCCGGCGAATTCCGGGAATCGATAGTCGAACAGGGCCTCGTCGCGCACGGCGATGTTTTGGGCCACGAAATCGCCCTTGAAGGCGCCGATATTCTCGATTACCTCCTTGTCGCGATAGGTGAACTCCCAATGACCGGTCATGACGTCCACCCCCAGCAGGTTGCCGGCGCCGACCATGTCCTTACCCCGGGTCCAGTAGGCGGTACCCGAGCCCTGCCAGGTATCGCCGCCGTCCAGCAACAGGCTGTTGCCGTCGCCCCGTTCGGCGCGGATGCGATCCACCAGGGTCTTGAGATGGGCAAAGCCGCCCACCTTGCCGAATCGCCGGGCGGCCTCGTCGAAGCCTAAAAACGTAAAGGCATGGGCCTCGATCCCGCCCGGCGCGATGCCGAAGTGCCTCAGGAATGCGTCACCCACCACATGCGGTGCCTTGCCCAAGGCCGGGCCGATGCCCAGATTCACGTTGGGCTCGCGAAAGTAAACGGGGTTGAGCTGGGCGTGGGTATCGGTGATATGCAACAGGGTGACATTGCCGAATCCGGGTAGCTCGTAGAGGTCCGACGGTTGCCGCATCGCGGCGACCACGGACGCCGGCAACAGGCCGGCCGCGCCGGCTACACTTAAGAGCTTGATGAATTCACGTCGCGCGAGCGTCATCTGGGGCTCCTCCTAATCTGTCGAGGCTGTATGGTCCAGGTGTCCTTCCTCATCGTCCCTCCTCGCGGGGTTAGAGCCTGTCTGGCTTACGCGTTCGTAGCGAGGGATCGAGGGGTCGAGGCAGATTTTCTGCTCGATTGAGGCGAATAGTAGGCCTATTTAACGAAAGCGAGCAGGAAATCTGACCGGCCACCTCGATTCCGCAGCAGAACAGCCGTATGCCAGACAGGCTCTTAAGTATGCCTGGATCGCGCCTCGACGGCCAATGCCGTCAAGGCGAGCGCGTCGTTCTCCCCTTGGGTGCGAGGGATAGTTTGTAATAACATCTCTATATCCGCAGATTACGCAGATTTTTACAGATATAAAAACGAAACAATCTGTGAAAATCTGCATAATTTGCGGATCAAATAAGGTTTCTTGTCGGGTTGCGGCGCGTTCAAGCCGGTTTGCATCCCTCAACGCGGCGGTACGCGCCTAACCCGACCGACCTTCCTGATAGAGGGCAACTCGAAGGAGGCAATAGATGATTGCGTTGAAAACGACCTTGGCCGGAGCAGCAGGCACGGCCCTAATCGCCGCCTGCGTGTTGGCCTTGGCGCCCGGCCTTAACGCCGCGGATGCCCCGAAAGGCAATCCGGCGGCGGGCAAGGAGATCGCAAATGACCGTAAGCTGGGCAATTGCGTCGCTTGCCACATGATGCCGGACGCCGAAAGCCCCGGTAACATCGGTCCCCCCCTGATCGGAATGCAGGCCCGCTACCCGGACAAGGAGAAGCTACGCGCCCAGATCTGGGATGCAACCGTTGCCAATCCCGACTCCAGCATGCCGCCGTTCGGTAAGCACGGCATCCTTACCGAGCAGCAACTCGACGACGTGCTCGAATATATCCGGTCGCTCTGACCGGTCGGACCTACTTGCTGAACACCCGGAGGAAATCAACCGGATGAACAAGATCATTATGCTGACCGCGGCGCTGGTTATGGTACTGGGCCTGACCTGGGGCGGCGTTGCGCCGGCTACACCCCAAGAGGACCAAGCGATCTGGCAGAGCTACTACCAGAAACGCTTCCCCGACGTTCCCAAGGAAGACTTCACAAACGGTGTCTATGCGATCGACCCCGTCAGCCGCGAAAGCTGGGAGGCTATCGAGGAGTTTCCGCCCTATGAGATGGCTATCTCCCAGGGCGAGGAAATGTGGAACACGCCCTTCGCCAACGGCAAGACCTATCAGGATTGCTTCCCGAACGGCCCCGCAATTGCCGGAAAGTACCCATACTGGGACAAGGAACGCGGCATGGTCGTCACCCTGCCGCTGGCCATCAATGAATGCCGCGAGGCCAACGGTGAGGGGCCCCTCAAATACAAAAAAGGCCCTATCGCCGATATCCTTTCCTACATCCGGTACCAGTCCCGCGGACAGCTCACCAAGGTGGAGATTCCGGAGGACGACCCCAAGGCACTGGAGGCCTACGAGAAGGGCAAGCAGTTCTACTTTGCCCGCCGCGGTCAACTCAATTTCTCCTGCGCCAATTGTCACGTGCAAAATCCCGGTAACCTGTTGCGCTCGGATATCCTGAGCCCGGCCCTCGGTCATACCACCCACTTTCCGGTCTACCGTTCCAAGTGGGGCGAGATAGGTACCCTGCACCGGCGTTTCTCGGGCTGTAACAAGCAGGTGCGGGCCAAGCCCTTTAAGGTCCAGGGTGAGGAGTACCGCAATCTGGAATACTTTCTGACCTACATGCAGAACGGCCTGTCTTTGAATGGGCCCGGTGCGCGCAAATAGTCACACGCGAATAGTCGCACGCAAATAACCGCTCGGAGGCCTGCGCCTAGGGCGTGGGTTTTCGCTTTGGAGCACAGAGGAGTCCATCGAACATGAGAACCCATCATTTTTCCGCCGGGATCCTGGTCGCCGCGTTGGCCGCCGGTCTCCCTACGGGTAGCTGGGCCGACGACCAGGCCGACTTCGAACAGGCGATGACCGCGGCGCGCGAAGCTCGCAAGAAGGCCGCCACAGTAGGCGGCGAGTGGCGCGATATCGGCAAGTTCCTAAAGCAGGCTGAACAGGCCGCGGCGAAAGGCGATTTCGCAACGGCCAATCAGCTGGCCGAGAAGGCCAGGCGGCAAGGCGAGCTGGGCTACGAGCAGGCCATGAGCCAGAAGGATGTGGGCCTGCCCGCATACATGATTGCCGGCAGCGGCAAGTGACCTGTCGCCTCCACGGGCACGCCGAAGCCGTATAGAATCTCTCCTGCTATCAGCGCAGGTGGCGGAATTGGTAGACGCGCTAGATTTAGGTTCTAGTGGGGAAACCTGTGGGGGTTCGAGTCCCCCCCTGCGCACCAGTTATTCTATTACATTATACCTGGTTCCGTGAGCTAAATGAAAAGTCCAACTTACAGTGAACCCAACACGCCGGACTGGTCCCGACGCAGGAGGGATCTTTTCCCACAACCAACGCCAAACAACCCAGGGCTGCGCCCGGACCGGCACGGCGCCGAACGCAGCGTAACGCAACAGAACGCTCGGATCCATTTTAACCAGACAGCCTCTGAAACTCATGAATCTTTCACCCGGCCCATGTGCCAAAACAGGTTGTTGGAATTTTCTCATTTTATTCCAATGGCTGGCCCTATTATTGATTGGTGGTATCCTGGGTAACTGGTTATACAAAAAACACCTGACAAGGCGAATTAACTCAGACAATTGAAAAATGAGTAACCGTCCAGATCCCTCTTCTAAACTCTGATTTCGAAGATGAGGTATTCGCTCATGGCGACGATCCAAGGCCAGGTAACCGCGACGGAATTGGCTCGCAATCTGACATCGCTGATCGACTACGTGTGCATTTCAGGCAAGCGCTTAGTTATCACCCGCGGGAACCTCGAGGTGGCACGATTGGTGCCACCTTCCGAGGATGGCGCCTCGGCTTCCGAATTACGGGCGCTGCTGGAACACAATCCCTGGTCGTCGGCCGAGCGTACGGTTCTTGCCGATGACCTACGCACGATCCGGAAACAAGCCTGCTTACCCCCCTCGCCATGGGAGTCGTAGTCGATACCAACGTCTTTCTCAATGCGGAGCATGCTAGAAGGGATCTCTCGTTATTTTTTGACAATAACGAGCGGTTCTACATGGCAGCAGTAACCGTTTCGGAATTATTGGCCGGTGTCGCTTTGGCCAAAAATGCATCAGTTCGCATTCGCCGCCTCACTTGGTCAGAGGCGATTATCGAGACTCTCCCTGTGTTGCCCTTTGATTTGGAGGTGGCGCGGGCTTACGCAGAAATCTACGCGCACCAGTTGAGAAACTCACGACGACAGTCCCTAAGCGTGCATGACCTTCAGATCGCGGCCACAGCGATTACACACGACTATGCCGTGTTAACCAACAACACCAAGGACTTCGAGAAAATCCCCGGGCTGTGCCTGCTTTCGCCTTAAGACGTGGCTGAGTTTCGAATGCATCGTGACGGAAGATCCTTGTATGAGGAGTATGTAATCTCCGCAGGTCAGCGCTGAGACGGTAGTTTTGAGTCCCTTTGATCGATACAGATTGGAAGCCCGGCTCGAGGCCTTATGCGGGAAAGGTTGCCGGCAGGTATGGCAGTCTATCGATGTCTTAGAGCAGGGTGGCGATCTGCCCGAAACCCAGGGACTCAGCGCGGAAGAGTGCCGCTGGCTTCTGCGCGAGCTCAAACAGATCATGGCGGTCTACACGGACCGTTGCTCTACGGTTTGAAATTTGAGCCTTCCACTCCGTATCCGTAGATTACGTGGATTTTCACAGATGAAAAACGGAGCAATCCGTGAAAATCTGCGTAATCTGTGGATTCAAAACGCGAACACGACCGAATTTCTGATGCCGGCGGTGGGCATAGCCCACCCGCGATAACTTCTTCCGCCTGTTCAAGGACGCGGTGCCGGTAGGTTGATCGTGGCCTCTCGCTGCCAGCTATCAGTCGCTATGAACAAATGTATCCGAAATCAGATATGGCTAACCTGCTGAGTCGCATCACCATCGACCCCGACATCTGCCACGGCAAACCCGTTATCCGAGGGCTACGCTACCCCGTGGAAACGATGCTGGAGCTTATGAGTGCCGGTATGAGCTGCGAGGATATCCTCGACGATTACCCGGACCTGGAACGTGAAGATCTGCTGGCCGTCTTGGCGTTCGCGGCCGAATTGAGCCGAACCAAGCGTACCCAGGCCTTTGCCGCATGAGGTTTCTCGTCGATGCCCAGTTACCTCGCGGCCTTGTCGGGTCGTTGACTAAAACAGGACACGATGTCATACACACACTCGACCTGCCTGAGAAAAATCGCACCTCCGATCATGTGATCACGGCCATCGCGGATGAGGAAGAACGCGTCGTGGTGACGAAAGACGCAGATTTCGTAAACTCGTTTTTACTTCACCGGCACCCGAAAAAGCTCCTCCTGATCTCCACGGGCAACATCAGCAACCGAGATTTGGAGACGGTGGTGCTCAGGTATCTTCCCGACGTGGTCAGGGCATTGAATAGCCACGATTTTGTAGAGATGGGGAGGGCGACCCTTTCCATTCATGCTTAAGAGGCTGGCTGAATATTCTGCTTAGAAGGTCCGCGCAGCGGACCCTACGCTAGCCACCCGATTGACTGTAGGGTCCGCTGTGCGGACCGCGGGGACTTTAACCAAACAGCTTCTTAGTTTTCAGGCAGCCTCTGAGCCTTCCGCTCCGTATCCGCCAAATTACACAGATTTCACAGATAAAAAACGAAACAATCTGTGAAAATCTGCGTAATCTGCGGATTCAAAACGCGAACACGACCGAATTTCTGATGCCGGCGGTGGGCACAGTCCACCCTACGGATTCATCGGCGCTCGCCGCTGCCCACGCTATTCGCCGGTCCTACCCGCCGCCGCCGGTCAGCTGCTCGTGCTCCAGCAGCCGCAATAGGGCCGTGGTCTTGTCGAGGGTTTCTCGATATTCTTCCTCGACCTGGGAGTCGTGCACGATCCCGCCGCCGGCCCAGAAGCGGATGGTGCTCGCGCTGTGGATCAGGGTACGGATGGCGATGTTGGTGTCCATGGCACCGTCGCAGCCCAGGTAGCCGATGGCCCCGGAATAGACCCCGCGGCGATGGGGTTCCAACTCCTCGATGATCTCCATGGCCCGGATCTTGGGGGCGCCGGTGATGGAGCCACCAGGGAAACAGGCCCGCAGCAGCGAGACGGCATCTTGGCCAGGGGCGAGCCGGCCGGTGACGGTGCTGACCAGGTGGTGCACGGTGGCGTAGCTCTCCACCTCGAACAGCTTGGGGACCCGCACACTGCCGGGGCTGCAGACCCTTCCTAAGTCGTTGCGCAACAGATCCACGATCATCAGGTTCTCGGCCCGCTCCTTGGTGCTGGCGGCTAGCTCCCGTTGCAAGGCGGAGTCTGCCGCAGGGGTGCGTCCCCGCGGCCGGGTGCCCTTGACGGGCCGGGTTTCGACCTGCCCGTCCCGAACCGCGAGAAAGCGCTCCGGCGAGGAGCTTAGGACCTGGGCGAAGGGGGTTTTCAGGTAGGCGGAGAAGGGTGCCGGATTGAGCCGTCGCAGCGCCCTATAGCCGGCAAATAGGTTGCCGGCGAATGGGTCGCCGGCGACCGGGGCCGAAAAGCGCTGGGCCAGATTGACCTGATAGCAGTCACCTTCGAGCAGATAGGACTTGATACGGTCGAAGGCCAGGCCATATTCGTCCCGGGTCAGGTTCGAGCGCGGCGGACCCAGGACCCGGAGCCGGCTGCGGGCAGGGGCGAGTCGGGGGTCCCGAAACATGGAGAGCAGCGTGTCCCACCGCTCCCGCGTCCGAGGGTCGCGCCCGAGACTTACCAGCCGGGCCTTGTGGGCAAGGTGATCCACGACCAGGGCCCAGTCATAGATGCCCACCGCCATGTCCGGGAGCTGCTCGGCGTTTTCGGCCAGCGTCGGCAACCGCTCGATACGGCGGCCCAGGTCGTAGGCGAACCAACCGATGGCCCCTCCGCGGAAGGGCAGGTCAGGCACAGGGGGCACCGGCTCGCCCAACTGACCGCGCAGTAAGGCGAAGGGATCGTGGGGGGATAGCTGTACCTGATCGGCGTGGCGGATCTCGGTGACGTCGCCACGGGTGGTCAGGGTGATGTAGGGATCGGCGGCGAGGATGTCATAGCGGCCGGCCCCGGTCAGGGGACGGCCGCTATCGAGGAAGACGGCCCAGGCCCTTTCCGCCAAGGGCCCGAAATAGACAGTGCTGTCGGCCCGATAAGGGATCTCGCTCAACAAGGGCGTGCATCCCGGCTGGGGTAGCGCGGCGGTAGTGGACCAAAGCCCGACTCAGCCCCGTCCTTGGAGGACAGCGATGCGTTCCTCCAACGGGGGATGGCTCATGAACAGGCGCCTGAGGCCACCACCGACGCCGCCGCTGATGCCGAAGGCGGCGAACTCGCCGGACGGCAGATCCCTCGGCTCGGTTGCGGTCTGCAGGCGACGCAGGGCGTCGGCCATCTTCCGGTTGCTGGTAAGGCGTGCGCCACCGGCATCGGCCTTGAACTCCCGGTAGCGGGAGAACCACATCACGATCATGGTGGCCAGGATCGAGAGCAGGGCCTGGGCGATCATCGACACGATGTAGTAGGCGGGGCCATGGCCTTGCTCGGTCTTGAAGACCACGCGGTCGATCAGGTGTCCGATAACCGTCGACAGGAAGACCACAAAGGTGTTCACGACCCCTTGAATCAAGGTCAGGGTCACCATGTCGCCATTGGCTACATGGCTTATCTCATGACCCACCACGGCCTCTACTTCGTCCTTCGTCATGTGCTGGAGGAGTCCGGTGCTGACCGCCACCAGGGCGGCGTTGCGGTTCCAGCCGGTAGCGAAGGCGTTGGGGTCGGGTGAGTCGAAAATCCCTACTTCCGGCATCTCGATGCCGGAGGATTGGGCCTGTCGGGACACCGTTTGCATCAACCAGTGCTCAAAGGGGGTGCCGGGGTGTTCGATGATCTGTACCCCCATGGAGCGTTTCGCCATGCCCTTGGACATGAACAGTGAGATCAGAGAACCGGCGAACCCGGCGATCGCGGCATAGACGAGCACGGCGCTCAGGTTGAGATCCATATTGTTCGCCGCGAGCAGGCCATCGAAACCGAGCAGCTTGAAGACCAGGCTGATGACCATCAGCACGGCAAAGTTAGTCGCCAGGAACAGCAGAATGCGTTTCATTGCCTAAGGCTCCGAGTTGACTGAAGGGGATCTTGAAAAATCCTATCCTGGGGATTTCTCAAGCCGATACTCACAAAGCGCGGTTTGCGAGTGCCGTCATTTCCATGTGCTGGAGGGGGCATCCTCAGCTCCCCACAGGATACATAGGACCATAAAATGCCTCCTCAAGGGCGCAGGTGCAAGCCCGAAGGGCGTATCGATTGTCCTTTAAGAATAGGAGCTCGTCTGACTTACGGCTGTCCTGGTGGTCAGAAAAATCACTGGACGATCCACGAGCTTAAAAGTTATGATTTTTGATTCCGAATCGAGGGGCCATAGCTCAGCTGGGAGAGCGCAACACTGGCAGTGTTGAGGTCGGCGGTTCGATCCCGCCTGGCTCCACCAATCCTAAGAAGATCCGGTCTGATTCGATGACCGGATTTTTCTGGTAACCAACCTCGTCCCCATCGTCTAGAGGCCTAGGACATCGCCCTTTCACGGCGACAACAGGGGTTCGACTCCCCTTGGGGACGCCAAAAAAACCAAAGGGTTGCGCCGTCTCCCGGCCAGCCCTTTTTTGTTGGCTGTGGTCCGGTGAAGCGGACGCTAGTACCCCATTTCGCCTTATTTTTCGTCCTCAGCGAGGCGAGAAGTGGTCAGATGCGAGGCGCGCGAGCGCAGGAATAGCCCGTCCTCTTTCAAGCTCGCGCAACAACGCAGATGGTCGCTTCTCGCCGCGCCCGAAGGGAGCCCCCCAAACACGGCAAGGCGGCGTTACAGCGCTTGGCAAGAGCGTGAGCTATTCCCCTGCGCGCTGTGCCTTGCCTGGGCGCGTTTGGGGGCTTAAGAGAATGAAAAATAAGGCGAAATGGGGTACTAGGGCGTGTTGACATTTAGAAGGTCCGCGCAGCGGACCCTACAATCAATCAAGTGGTTAGGGTAGGGTCCGCTGTGCGGACCGCTTGAGCTGGACAGGCTTCGCTTTCTCTTAAAAGGTCGCAATCGGACCTGAGAACGACAAATGTCAACAGGACCTAGGCGCATCCCGGACGGGTCGACGATGATGACCCCGATTTCTCATGTGATGGGCTCCATGCCATGTGCGGCATAGCCGGGTATATCATGCGCGACGGCGCCAGGCCGGATCCCCGTGAGTTGGGGCACATGGTCGATGCCCTCGCTCATCGCGGCCCGGACGATCGCGGTATCCACACGCGCGGACCCGTTGGGCTGGCCCAGGTCCGTCTATCCATCATCGGATTGGCGACCGGGCACCAGCCCATGGTGGCGGAGAACGGGCAGCTCGCCCTAGTCGCAAACGGCGAGGTCTACAACTACCTGGAGCTGAACGCCCTGCTCCGCAAGGAGGGATGCCCCCCCCGCACCGGCTCGGACTCCGAAACCATTCTCAACGCCTATGCAATCCACGGCATGGACTTCCTCTCGGAGCTGCGCGGCATGTACGCCTTTGCCTTGGATGACGGCAAGCAGGGCCACACGATACTGGCGCGCGACCGACTGGGGATCAAACCCCTCTTCTACGTGTGCCTGCCGGACAGAATCGCCTTCGCCTCCGAGATCAAGGCGCTCCTCAGGATCTTGCCCGAACGCGCGGAGTTGGTACCGGCGGCGCTGCGACAGTTTCTCCGGAACCAATACAGCAGTGGCGAGGATACCCTTTTTGAGGGTATCAAACGGGTCTTGCCAGGACAGGCGCTGATTATCGACCGAGCACTCAAGATCACGCCCCGGCGCTATTGGTCCGCGGCGCATGTAGCACCGCGGAACCTAGGTCCTGAGGAGGCCCGCGAGGCGCTGGGTCTCCTCATGGATGCCGCCATGCGCGAGCATATGCGCTCCGACGTACCGATCGGACTCTTCCTGTCCGGGGGGGTCGACTCCGCGGTGTTGGCGGCCATGCTCCACGAGTTGGGCGCCGGTCCCGTACGCAGCTTCTCGGTCGGTTTCAGGGACACGACCATGGCTGACGAGCTGGACGCGGCCGCCCGCATCGCCACCCATTTCGGGCTCGATCACACCCCGTTGCGGCTGGATTTAGGGCGTGTCTTCGGGCGTATCCCGCATACCATCTGGGCCGCGGACGAGCTGATGCGCGACTACGCCTGTCTGCCGACGTCTATCCTGGCCGAGACGGCCGGCGAGCATCTCAAGGTAGTCTTTTCCGGGGAGGGTGGAGACGAGGTCTTTGCGGGTTATCGCCGCTATTCTCCGCGTCTGCCTGAACGCTGGTTCAAGGGTATAGTCAGACCCGGCAGCGGGGGCTTTCGGACCCGTGGGCAATGGAGCTGGCATTGGCGGCGGCGTCTATTCGGCTCCGCGCTGAGCACCCTGAGCCGGGTGGAACGGGAGCCCGTCTTACGGGCGTGGCGGGAATCGCCCCCGGCCTGGAGCGACCTCCAACGCCGCCAGTACGTGGACCTGAGCACGGCGCTGCCGGATAATCTGTTGGTCAAGACGGACCGGATGCTCATGGGCTTCGGCGTGGAAGGGCGGGTGCCCTTCCTGGATCACCGGCTCGTCGAGTTCGGCCTGTCACTGCCGGACGGGCTGAAGGTGCGCGGTCACAAGGGTAAGTGGCTGCTGAAGCAATGGGCGGAGACCCGCCTGCCCGCGGGGCACCTGAAGCGGCCCAAGCGCGGCTTCCATGTACCCGTGGGTGACTGGCTCCGGGGCGAGAGGCTGCTCCGACTCGGCGACCGGTTGGTGAGGAATCGCGGCATCCGCGACTGGTTCAAGGCAGAAGCCGTGGGGGAGCTGATCGGTGCCAGTCGGGCCGGACGCGGGGTCTCCCGCGAGCTCTGGGGGCTGATGCAGTTTGCCATCTGGCACCGCCTCTTCATCGAGCAGCCGGGGCTCAAGCCGGCTCCGGACGAGGAAGACCCCCTGGAATGGATCGCGTCCCCTCCATGACCGACCCCGGACGGATCGCCTGCTTCTTCTCCACCTCCGGGCACAGCGGGGTCGACCGGGCCGCCAAGCACCTGATACCGGCACTTGCCCGGCGCGGATATCGCGTCGACCTGCTCAAGGTGCGCCGCCACGGGCCCGAGCTGCAAGAGATCCCGGCAGGCGTCGAGGTCATTGACCTGGGCTCACGCCATACTTATGGCTGTGTGCCTGGAATCGTAGGCTATCTGCGCCGCAAACGGCCGCAGGTCTTACTGTCCGATAAGGACCGGGTCAACCGCACGGCCCTCTTCGCTCGGTTCCTGGCCGGGGTCCGGGCCCGGTTGGTCTTCAGCTCGGGAACGACCATCTCCATCGATTTGGCTACCCGTGGCCCGCTGGAACGCTGGATCCAGAGAAGCTCCATGGGCCGGCTGTACCCTTATGCGGATCGGGTGATCGTTACCAGCGCCGGAGTCGCCGATGACATGGCCGATTACACCGGCCTGGCGCGGGGGCACATCCGGGTGGTGCCATCGCCGGTGGTCCCGCAATCCTTGTTCGAGGTCATCCTGCCGAGACCGGATCATCCCTGGTTCGGCGACCCGAACGTCCCCCTCATTCTGAGCGCAGGGGAGCTCTGCGCGCGTAAGGACTTCGAGACTCTGATTCGGGCCTTTGCCCGGGTCCGTGCCCAACGCCCCTGCCGGCTCATGATCCTGGGACGCGGCAACTACCGCGAGCGACTATTGTCCTTGGCCGGGGAGTTGGGTATTGCGGAGGACTTCAGCCTGCCGGGCTTCCTACCCGAGCCTTATGCCTATATGGCTCACGCGGACTTGTTTGCCTTCACCTCGCGTTGGGAGGGGCTCGGATTCGTACTGATCGAAGCGCTGGCCCTGGGAACGCCTGTGGTCTCCACGGATTGTCCGAGCGGACCGCGCGAAATCCTCGCCGGCGGACGTTATGGAACCCTGGTCCCGGTAGGCGACGACGCACTCCTGGCCGCGGCCATTTCCGCGACCCTTGCCGATCCCCTGCCGAGGGAGGAGCTCAAGCGGGCGGCCCTACCCTACGAGATCGAGGTCAGCACGGATGCCTATCTCGAGGCCATGGGTTTGCCATGTCGATGTCCGGTGGGGTAGCGGCCCCTTCAATGACGAAGACGATGCGCGCCCTAGGAGAAACTATGAATCACGCGAATCCGTGCGAAATTGTCATCCCGAACCGAAGGGAGGGATCTTTTTTGCGTCGATTCGTGCGCTTCGTCGTTTTCTCTTCCGCATCCTGATCTACCACGACAAGCGGTCAGCAGCTAACTTAATGGCATTGGGTTTCATGGGTGAAGATCCGCCTCCAATCAGGCACAGCTCAAAAATTGTAATCGATGTCCTTATTCCAGTGTGATTTCCTCGATCGCAAGGCGGTACGGCAAATCGTCGCCATACTGATGGTGATTTCAATCGCTGTTTCGGGTATTGCGTATTACGAGCTTCATTCCCCTCTTCGCAACGCCATTTTTGTATTCTCGGTGTTGGTGCTCGTGGCCTTGCTCGTCGGTCGTTGCCATCTGGAAACCACTCCTTCGGTACGCTTGTTGAGTGCTGTATTTGTTTTCTACGTGTTTAGCGCGGCTGTATCCAGCGCCATCGTTGGTTTTTCCCGCGAGGCGGTCGATAGCCTGGAAAATTACTCCCATTTCCTGGCCGGCGCTTTCTTGATGCCGTTTTTGGTTCGCTTGCGTCCATCCTATGCCTGTCTTTTGGTCGCAGTGGGTATGGCTTCCTTCGCGAATGGGCTCTATGCGATCTGGGAATTGGCTGAGTTTGGATTCGAGCACCGAGCTGCCGGGAGCAAAGGAAAGGCCATTCCATTCGGTGGGATTTCCATGCTGGTTGCGATGCTCAGCATATTGGGGGGAGTGTATTGGTCCTCAGTGGATTGGTGCCGCTCGTTCTTGCTTTTCAGCGCCGCAGCACTGGGTATATTTGCCAGCATCGCCTCCGGGAGCCGAGGAGCGTGGATTTTTTTTCCTGTGGGAGTTGCCGTCTGTGTCGTTTATCTGATTCAGCGTCACATCGGTTATCGCCTTCGGATCAGTGGTGCCGCGTTGGCGATCTGTGCGGTATTGCTGTTTGCCTTGTCACAAACCGATCTGATCGGCAAGCGGGTCGAGGCCACCTCGAGCGAGATCACGGCCATGCTGTCCAGTGGGACAGACACCCCTGATGCCACTTCTCTCATTGAGCGCAGAGATATGTGGCGTGCGGCGCTGACGGCATTTGCGGAACGCCCCCTACTGGGCATTGGTCTCGGCCAAATGAGCGGGTACTTCGAAGCGGCACATGCCGCCGGCTTGGTGTCCGAATCTATCGTAGATTACAAGCAGTCCGGTTATACCCATACGCATGCGCATAGCGATTACTTCCATACAGCGGCAACCCGAGGGCTTTTGGGGTTGCTGTCATTGGCCCTGATTTATGGTGTGCCATTAGGGTTATCGTTCAGCGCGGCGAGACGCTCGCCAAACGACGATGCGTACCGGGCGAGCGCCTACTCCGGGGTGATGCTCATATCGGCCTATATGACCTTTTCGCTAACCGATTCGGTATTGCATATGAACGTAACGAACGGCTTTTTCGTTATCTTGTGCTGTTGGACGCTGGCAATTTTTGTGGCAGATCCGCGGATTCGATCAGCGAGCGGATGCGCGTTGCCACCCGCTCCAGGGATGCCGGAGAAAAATCCCGCCAGTGGCCCCGGGTCAAGGCGATGAAGTAGAGAAACAGCAAATACTGCTCGACCAACTGCGCATCGAGCGGGCTATCGCTCGCGGTACGCAACACCGCCGGCAGCTCCGCTCTATCGCGGACGGGATAGACCAGGCCATCGAAACCATAGAAGCTCCTGCCGAGCACGATCACAGGCTTTCCAAAGATCAAGCCCTCTATGCCGACGGTCGAGTTCACGGTAATCACGAGCCTAGACCGCGCCAAGATCTTGCGCACGTCGCCGCTGCCGACCCAGATCACTTCCGGATAGGCACGCACCATCGGATCATAGTCGCTTTTTCTCCGGTCAGCCGGATGCAGCTTGATGACGAGGGGTAATCCCGGAGCGACTTCCTGTAAGGCACGACGGACATCCGCTATCGCCTCCTCAAGCCGATTGCCGTATAACGGCGAGTGTACGGTAAGCTGGCTGTCATCCCTGACCTGGAGCGGGAAGAAGGCAAATTCGTGCGGAAGCCTGGATATTTTCGATGGTATCAGCCGGTTTCCCCCTTTGATCGTCTTCCGGTGTCCGATGTCATAGACCGCCTGCCGGAGATAAGCGATCCAGGATGCACGAACACGCCCTTTGCTTGGCCCTTGGGGATGTGGCAGCTGATTATCCCGGTAGGCGACCAGGAGTCTCGCAAGCTCCTGCCTTTGCCCCTCAGTCCATTGGAGGGCCCGGATTTCATCCAGGCTCCACGCACGGGCAAAGGATGAGAAGGCATTGACGCCCATTGCATCGAGTTGGAGGGTGTTGGGAAGATAACCGTTTTCGCCGAAGACAACGGCGATGCCGCGACGACGTGCCAACTGTTCGGCGATCGTCGCGGCCAAGCCGGAGCCATTCCAAAGGAAAATGGCCGCAGGACGGATACGTTCGAAGAAGTGATGGAGCTCACCAACCAACCAGCGATAGTAGGGTACTTGCTTTAGGACGCTTGCCCGGTTGGTTGCGGTGCGAAGCTTCGGGATCAGATATTCGGGATCAATGTCCGCCCCCTCAGGGAGCCGCTCTGCGCTCCCGCAGTGGCGATCAGGGTACAGGGGATGCTGCAACCGCTGCAGCACGCCGCGGCTCTTGTAGCGGAGCGAAAAGAACACCGGGACATACGCGGGACCCAGATATTGGCCGAGCGTGGAAAAATACTGGATCATGCGCGGGCCAAGATCGATGAAGGCGATGGGTCGAGCCATGTCAAGTCGCCTCGATGTGGAGCAAAACGGGCTTCGACCGGATCATTCACCGCATCCCCCGCGATGCTGTTCCTGTGCAAAGGAGCGTAAAAGTAAACCAGAGTCCCCTAGTCGGCAAGCACCGCCGGATGTGTATCCGCGTCCGGTACAGCATTAGCGTCCGATCTGCTGCATGAAGGCTATTCTTCTAGTCCGGCTCTCTGCCATCGGCGATATCGTCTTCGCCTCTCCCTTGGTGGCGACGCTCCGTCGCGCCTACCCGCAGGCCCATATCGCTTGGCTGGTACAGTCGGAATACCGGTCCCTTCTGGAGCACCATCCCGACCTGGACGAGGTCATCGTCTGGCCTATCCGTGAGTGGCGCGCGCTCTGGCGCCGACGCCGTTTTGGAAGGCTCGCCCGGGAGTTCAGGGCCTCCTGTAAACATCTCCGCGCGCGTCGGTTCGACCTGGCCCTGGATCTGCAGGGGTTGCTCAAGAGCGGGCTGGTGACCCACCTCTCCGGTGCGCGCGAGCGCATCGGTCTGGGGTCCCGGGAGGGCAGCCGGTGGCTCATGAGCCGGGTCGTCCCCCGGGGTGGAGACAGCAGGCGTATCGGCTCGGAATATCGCTTTCTGGCCGAGAGCCTGGGGCTGCCGACCCACGACTTCTCCATGGCCGTACCCTATGGACCGCAGGCCGCCGATTTCGCTCGCGAGCTGATCGAGCGCGAGGGGTTGAGCCACGGATTCGCCGTCATCTGTCCCTTTACGACCCGTCCCCCAAAGCACTGGTTCGAGCCGCGTTGGGCCGAGCTCGCGGATCGGCTCCAGGCCGAGCTGGGCCTGCCGGTGGTCATGCTCGGGGGGCCCGGAGACCGGGAGGCCGCAGGAAGTATCCGCAGCCTGGCCGCCGGCGGACCGGTCGATCTTGTGGGCAGGACGACCTTGCTGCAAGCGGCGGCTGTAATTGCCAGGAGCACCCTCCTGGTAGGCGTCGACACGGGCCTCAGCCACATGGGTATCGCCTTCGACCGCCCGAGCCTGTTGCTGTTCGGGTCCACCTGCCCCTACCTGGACACCACCCATGCCAATGCCCGGGTGCTGTATCATCGCCTGGATTGTTCCCCCTGCAAGCGCAAACCTACCTGTAACGGCGCCTTTACCTGTATGCAATCGATCGCGGTGGAAGAGGTCCTGAACGCGGCCGAAAAGCTGTTGGGACAGACGGTTTGAAGATCCTGGGCTTGAAGATCCTGCATGTGGAGGGGGGCCGTAACCTCTACGGCGGCGCCCTGCAGGTCCTCTACCTGATGGAAGGGCTTGCGGACCGCGGGCACCGCAATGCCCTCGTTTGTCCCGCGGGCAGCGATCTGGCACGGGCGGCATCGGTCTGCGCCGAGGTCCATCCCATGGCGATGGGCGGAGACCTGGATCTGCGGCTCATCCCCAGGTTACGCCGTTGCCTCCGGCGCTGCCGACCGGATCTGGTGCACCTGCACGGGCGTATCGGCGCCGATGTGATGGGCGGCATCGCCTGCCGCCTGGAAGGCGTGCCGGTCGTCCATTCGCGCCGTGTGGACAACCCGGAGCCCCGCTGGATGGTTGCCCTCAAGTACCGCCTTCACGATCGGGTGATCGCCATCTCGGAAGGCATCGGCCGGGTGTTGCTGGCCGCAGGACTACCCGCGGCAAAGCTGCGTCTCGTGCGCAGTGCGGTGGATCTAGGGCGCTTCGACCGTCCCTGCAACCGGGAGCGCTTGACCGCCGAGCTGGGGGTCCCCGTACCGGCACGACCGATCGGCATCGTCGCCCAGCTGATCCCACGCAAGGGGCACCGCTTTCTGATCGAGGCCCTACCGCCCCTAGTCGAAGCGTTTCCGCACCTACGGCTACTCATCTTCGGCAAGGGTCCCCTGGAGCAGGACCTGCGTAGGCGTGTTGCGAGCGCGGGACTCGAGGGTCATGTGCAATTCGCCGGGTTCCGGGAGGACCTGCCGGATCTGCTGCCCTGCCTGGAGCTGCTGGTCCATCCCGCTACCCGGGAGGGGTTGGGGGTATCCCTGCTCCAGGCGGCGAGTGCCGGTGTGCCCATCGTGGCCGGCAATGTCGGCGGCATCCCGGAGGCGGTCCGCCATAGACACAACGGATTGCTGGTACCGCCGGGGGATCCCCAGGCCCTGGGGGCGGCGGTGGCAACCTTGCTGCGAGATAAAGGGCTCGCCCGGCAGCTGGGAGCTGCGGGGAAGGCGCTCATGCGCAGCGAGTTTTCCATAGACGCCATGGTGGAGGGCAACCTGGCGGTCTACCGCGAGTTGACAAAACGCGGCTCCGGGAATATTTTTATCGATTCGCGGGGCGTAGCGCAGCCTGGTAGCGCACCTGAATGGGGTTCAGGTGGTCGGAGGTTCAAATCCTCTCGCCCCGACCAATGAAATATGGTTGGATGCCAAGCCGTTTCGGGCCCTGCCCGAGACGGCTTTTTTATTGGCTACCCGTCACTTGTTCGGCGTTATTGGTATGATCCGAGAAGGTGTCTACCACGAAAAACACGAAAAGACACGCAGTTGTCATCCCGACGCAGGAGGGATCTTTTTCCACCGGACAATGCTGAATCTTCAGGATCGCTATAGCCAAAACTCCGGATAGCGGCGGTGTGTGCTCAGGTTGTTTATCAGGAGTCCGACGATGAGCAGGAAGACCGCACCTAGACCCACCGGTACCAAGACGAAGAAGTAACCGAGGGCGTGGAGTTCCTGGGAGCCGATGACGGCGATCAAGGCCGTCGCGCCGCCCGGTGGATGCAGGGTTCGAGTCAGGTGCATGAGTGCGATGGCGCTTGCCACGGCAACGGCCTCCGCCAGCCCCGGGATGGGATGGAGCGCCTGATAGCACAAGACGCCGACCAGCGCCGAGAGTATATGCCCGCCGACCAGGTTGCGGGGTTGGGCCAGGGGGCTGTGGGGCGCGCCGTAGACGAGGACGGCGGAGGCCCCGAACGAGCCGATCATGAAGAGGTTGTCGGTTCCCGTGAGCACGAATCGTCCGAGCAGCCCTACCGTGCCGATGCCCAGGAAGGCCCCGAGCCAGGACCAGAGAATCTCGGCTACCGACACCCGTGGCGGGCCACCCCGCAGAGTAGCTCGCATCTTGCGCAGATACTGCCCCAGCCCTGCGGTGGACCGGGCGGGTTTCGATATGGTTCTCGATGGTGCCGGCAGCGACGCATCAGGCAGGCCAGCGGTCGTGCTTCCCGTACCGGATTCACTCGACTTTACTGAAGGCGGCGTATGCATCGGTCCTGAGGTTGTGTCATTGCATAGAAACGCCAATGGTACTCCGCCGTTCGCTAGGGGGAAAACTGGGGGGAAAATCCAGAGTAAACCCAGGGTTGCATCCGAAGTCATCGAATCATAAAATACTCTATACTATTGCGGGGTGGAGCAGTCAGGCAGCTCGTCGGGCTCATAACCCGAAGGTCGGAGGTTCAAATCCTCCCCCCGCTACCAGATTTTTACGGCTTAGCTCCTAATGGCTAAGCCGTTTTGCGTTCTAGGGTCCTACATATGGGAATTTTGCGGGACCTGACAGCTAGACCGCTGCCCATGACCGCGTCCTGAATCGATGGAACAGGTCATCCGCTGGTCGATCAAGAACCGCTTCCTGGTCCTACTGGGCACCCTGCTGCTGACCGGTTGGGGCCTGGTTTCCGTCCGGCAGGCGCCCCTGGATGCCATCCCGGATCTGTCGGATGTGCAGGTCATCATCCGCACGGGCTTCCCGGGACAGTCCCCGCGGGTGGTGGAGGAGCAGATCACCTACCCCATCACGACCACCATGTTGGCGGTGCCGGGGGCGCGGACGGTGCGCGGCTACTCCTTCTTCGGGGACTCCTATGTGTACGTCATTTTCGAGGACGGCACGGATCTGTACTGGGCGCGTTCCCGAGTCCTGGAGTATCTAAACCAGGCGGCGCAGGATCTGCCCGCCGGGGTTCAACCGCGGCTCGGACCCGACGCCACCGGCGTGGGCTGGGTCTATAGCTATGCCCTGGTCGATTCCACCGGCCGCCACGACCTGGCCCAGCTGCGGAGCTTGCAGGACTGGTTTCTCAAATTGGAGCTCCAGACCGTCCCCGGCGTGGCGGAGGTCGCGACCGTCGGTGGCATGGTGCGTCAGTATCAGATCGTCGCGGACCCGGAGAAGCTGCGCGCCTATGGGATCCCGCTCGCACGGTTGACCGCCGCCGTCCGCGCCGCCAACCGGGAGGTCGGCGGCTCGGTGGTGGAGCTGGCGGAGGCCGAGTACATGATCCGCACCCGCGGTTATCTCCGCGGCCTGGAGGATATAAAGACCATCCCCATCGAGGTCGATGCCCGAGGTACGCCCATCCTGCTGCGGGATCTGGCGACGGTCCAAATCGGTCCCGAGATGCGGCGGGTGGTGGCGGATCTGGACGGCGAGGGCGAGATCACTGGCGGCATTGTCGTCATGCGGTACGGGGAGAACGCCCTGAGCACCATTCTTGCGGTCAAGCGCAAGCTCGATGAACTCAGGGCGGGCCTACCGGCGGGGGTGGAGATCCTGGAGACCTACGATCGCTCCCAGCTGATCCTGAGTGCCGTGGACAATCTCAAGGAGAAGCTGCTCGAGGAGTTCGCGGTAGTGGCCCTGGTGTGCCTGCTCTTTCTGTTCCATCTGCGCTCCGCCTTCGTGGCCATCGTCACCCTTCCCCTGGGGGTGCTGGCGGCCTTCATCGTCATGCGCTATCAGGGCATCAACGCCAATATTATGTCCCTGGGCGGTATCGCCATCGCTATCGGGGCCATGGTGGATGCGGCCATCGTCATGATCGAGAACGCCCACAAGCACCTGGAACGCTTTCGCCGGTCCCACGGGCAGGCACCGGCGGGGAGTGAACACTGGGGCGCGATCGCCACGGCGGCCTCCGAGGTGGGACCGGCCCTCTTTTTCTCCCTGCTCATCATCACCCTGAGCTTCCTGCCGGTATTCGCGCTCGAGGCCCAGGAGGGGCGGCTGTTCGCGCCCTTGGCCTACACCAAGACCTATGCCATGGCCGCCGCCGCCGGGCTGGCGGTGACCCTGGTGCCGGTGCTCATGGGCTACTTCATCCGTGGCCGTATCCCCAAGGAGGAGACCAATCCCCTCAACCGGCTGCTGATCCGGATCTACCGACCATTGCTCCGGGGCGTGCTGGCGGCACCCTGGGCCACCATCCTGCTGTCCGGGTTGATCCTGTGCAGCCTGCTGATTCCGATCTATGGTATCGGTGGCTACCTGGAGCCGCTGAAGTGGCCCTTCCAGGCCGTGGGACGGGTAGCGCCGGAGGGTCCCCACCGGCGCGCTATCACGGCCATCGAAGGTTGGCAGACGGGGCTGGTGCGGCGCTGGCGGGAAGTGACCCGCGGCATTCCCCGGTTGCAGGACCTGGGCTCGGGCCTGGGTTCGGAGTTCATGCCCGAGCTCTACGAGGGCGATCTTATGTACATGCCCACCACTCTGCCGGGCCTCTCCATCGGCAAGGCCCAGGAACTCTTGCAGCAGACCGACCGGTTGATCGCGACCTTGCCGGAGGTGGAGCGGGTCTTCGGCAAGATCGGCCGGGCCGACACGGCCACGGATCCGGCACCCCTGACCATGATCGAGACCCTGATCCAGCTTAGACCTGAGTCCGAGTGGCGGCCAGGGATGACGATTGACAAGTTGATCGCCGAACTGGATCGGACCGTCGATTTCCCCGGCGTCACCAACGCCTGGGTGATGCCGATCAAGACCCGCATCGATATGTTGGCTACCGGGATCAAGACCCCTGTGGGCATCAAGGTTGCAGGGCCGGACCTTAAGGAAATCGAACGGATCGGCAAGGAGATCGAGCGGGTGGTGCTCAGGGTGCCCGGGACCGCATCCGCCTTCTCGGAACGGGTCACGGGCGGGCGTTATCTGGAGATCCGCCCCGACCGCATCCGGGCGGCCCGGGTCGGGCTCAATATCGAGGACATCAACCAGGTCGTCGCCGCCGCCGTGGGGGGAATCAATATTACCCAGACGATCGAGGGGCGGGAGCGTTATCCGGTCAACCTCCGCTTCCCCAGGGAACGGCGCAACGACCTGGTCAAGCTGCGGGAACTGCCCCTGGTGACACCGACCGGCGCCCAAATACCCCTGGGACAGATCGCCCGGATAAAGGTCGTCGACGGGGCGCCCATGCTCAAGAGCGAGAACGCGCGCCTGAACGGCTGGACCTTCGTCGACATCCGGGGTGTGGATGTGGGCACCTATGTCCGCCGGGCCCGGGCCGCGGTCCGTGATCAGGTGCGACTTCCCCCCGGTTACTCCATCACCTGGTCCGGCCAGTACGAGTACATGCTGCGGGCCCAGGAGCGGCTCACCCAAGTAGTTCCCTTCACCCTGATCATCATCTTCAGCCTGCTCTATCTCACCTTCCGCCGCACCGGCGAGGCCCTGTTGGTCATGCTCTCGTTGCCCTTCGCCCTGGTCGGCGGCTTCTGGTTCATATATCTCTTGGACTACAACCTGTCGGTCGCGGTAGCGGTCGGCTTCATCGCCCTGGCCGGCGTGGCGGCGGAGTTCGGCGTCGTGATGCTGATCTACCTGGACAATGCCCTCAAGGGATTCCGGGAAGCGGGCGGATTGAACGGCGCTGCCGACCTCAAGGCGGCCATCATGGAAGGGGCGGTCATGCGCGTGCGCCCCAAGGCCATGACGGTGGCCGTCATCATCGCCGGGTTGCTCCCCATCATGATCGGCCACGGCACCGGCTCCGAGGTCATGCGTCGCATCGCCGCCCCCATGGTGGGCGGCATGATTACCGCTCCCCTCCTGTCCCTGTTCGTAATCCCGGCCATCTATCTGGTGTGGCGGCGGCGGGAGTTTGGGTAGGGACGACGGCGAGTTTCCAGGCGTCGGCTTGCTGCTGATTTCGGGAGTAGTGTTCGAGTTTTCGGCTCAAGATCATAGCTTCAGGATGGTCACCACGAGACCGCCTACGGTCAAGGTAACGGCATATGACCAGATCATGAAACGGTCGATACGCCTGGTCAGTGCCTCGAAGCGCCTGTTCATCTCGTTCTGCAAGATTTCAAAGCGCTTGTCAACGGCATCGAAGCGTTTATCCATCTGCTCCAGGATGGTCTTGATCAGCTCACGCTGGTGCTTGAGCTCTTCCTCCACCCGCACCATCCGCTCGCGCAGCTCGATCTCATAGACCGCCGGCGGCTTGCCCAACGACTGCTCGGCGAGCCACTCCCCGAGGTGCTCCTTGATGAACTGGATGTCTTCGGTGGCAAGGTTCGTGGTATCGGCAGCTGCGGTAGACATGCGATCTCTCTACTCCTCGGCCTTTCGGCTCAAGGTCATAGTTTTAGTATAGTCACGACGAGACCACCCACGGTCAAGGTAATAGCATATGACCAGATCATGAAGCGGTCGATACGCCTGGTCAGCGCCTCGAAGCGTCTGTCGACGACATCGAAACGCTTGTCAATCGTGGCCTCAACGCATATCTGTCGGTGAGCTCTTCTCCATACAGCAACTCGAAGCCGGGTTTATCCATTCGAATAAGGACCGGCAAGGTCTGTGGTAGCGATCCAAAGCAATTCACGCCATGATGATACGCAAAGCGCGACGTCGAAATGACGACATCGAAGCTACCTCGAACAGCATAGCCTGCGATCCACTCTCCAGCTCACGCTGGTCTTTCTGGCAAGCTGCGATCGATCTTACGGGCGTTTAACGACTGCTCGACGAGCCACTCCCCGAGGTGCTCTTTGATGAACCGGATGTCTTCTGCGGCAAGATTCATGGTGTGGGCAGATGCAATGAATACGCGACCGAGTATACCCTTGCTTTCTTTTGCTGTCCTTAACCTGCATATTTCACCCGGACAGCTGGCGGCACATGGATTTTCGATCTATTTCAACTTAAGTGGGGATCCCGGATGACCAACCACCCAAGCTCCTATCGACCCGTCCCCGGCGTGCTCTTGTCCACCGCAGCGGCGGGGATCCGCTATCGAGGTCGGGACGATCTGGCACTCATGGCGCTGCCCGCAGGTACGCACTGCGCGGCGGTCTTCACGCGCAATGCCTTCTGTGCCGCCCCTGTCCTGGTGGCGAAGCGCCACCTGGCGGTCGCGTCGCCCCGTTATCTGCTCATCAACTCGGGTAATGCCAACGCGGGTACCGGGGAACAGGGGCTTGCGGACGCCGTAGCCAGCTGCGCCGCGCTCGCCGCTTTGACCGGCTGCCACACCGAAGAGGTGTTGCCCTTCTCCACCGGCGTCATCGGCGAAAACATGCCCCTGGCGAAGCTGGAGGCGGCGCTACCCACGGCGCTGGACCGGATGTGCGAGACTGCCTGGCCCGATGCGGCGCAGGCCATCATGACCACCGACACCGTACCCAAGCTGGCTACTCGTCACTTTACCGTGGCTGGGCGCACCGCGGTGGTCTCGGGTATGGCCAAGGGCGCGGGCATGATCCGCCCGGATATGGCTACCATGCTCGCCTTCCTCGCCACCGACCTGGCGGTGGATCAGGCCCTGTTGCAGGACTGCCTGCGCGACGCGGTGGAGACTTCCTTCAACGCCATCACCGTGGACGGGGATACCTCCACCAACGATGCCTGCGTGCTGGGGGCCGCGGGCACCCTGGGCAACGAGCCGTTGGACGATCCGGGATCGCCGGATTTTGCGGCCTTTCGTGACGCGGTGGAGGCGGTCTGCCGGGAGCTGGCTACCGCCATCGTGCGCGATGGCGAGGGCGCTACCAAGCTGGTAAGGATACGGGTGGAAGCGGCCCGGAATGCTGCCGAGGCACGCCGCGTGGCCGATACCATCGCCCATTCCCCGCTAGTCAAGACGGCCCTGTTCGCTGCCGACCCCAACTGGGGACGCATCCTGGCCGCCGTCGGGCGCGCGGATGTGGACCGGCTCGACATCGCGGCCGTGCGCATCTGGCTCGGCGATCTGTGCATCGTAAGCCGGGGCGGGCGGGACCCGGATTACACCGAAGCCGCGGGACAGGCAATCATGAAAGAGGAAGAAATCGAGATCAGGGTAGCCCTTGGCCGCGGCGAGGCCGCAACCGAGGTGCTTACCTGCGACCTCTCCTACGACTATGTGCGCATCAATGCCGAGTATCGGACCTGAGCTCCGTACTACCGAGCACCAACACCGGGGGTGAACCACTGACACCTTGGGTTTCAGAAGGAAACATGGCCATCATGTTTGACAGACGAGCGCATTGGCAAAAGGTCTACCAGGAAAAATCCTTCCGGGTAGCACCTAACTATCACATGCACCCGGACAGCAAAGGACGCTTTCCTTCGTTCCTCATCGCTCTACCGCTTGTACCGGTGATGTGAGGCGACAGCTTGAACGAGCGCATACACGTCGCTGCGGCGGCCTTGCATGATCCCCAGGGGCGAGTCCTGATCGCCAAACGCCCGGAACGGGTCCATCAAGGGGGGCGATGGGAGTTTCCTGGAGGCAAGCTAGAGCCCGGCGAGACACCGGCAGCGGCCTTGGCCCGTGAGCTGAAGGAGGAGCTTGGGATCCGGGTCTTGACGTCCCGCCCCCTGATTCGAGTCCATCACAACTACGGTGACCGCCGCGTCTCGCTCGACGTCCATCGTGTGAGCGGCTATGCGGGCGATCCCTGCGGCCGAGAGGGCCAGCCAATCGCCTGGGTCCATCCCGATGCCATGGATCCCACCGCATTTCCGGCGGCGGACAGACCCATCATCTTGGCACTACGTCTGCCCGATCGCTATCTGATCACTGGTGAGGACCCACGCGATCCCGATCGTTTCATGGATCGCCTGGATCGCACACTGGCGCGAGGCATCCGCCTGGTGCAGCTACGGGCCCATGATCTGAGTGATGACGACTATGCCGGCCTGGCCCAGGGCGCATTCCGACTCTGCGTGCGGCATGGCGCTCGTTTGCTGCTCAACCGGGACCCCTACCTGGTCCGTGATCTCCCCTGCCATGGGCTGCACCTGACCGGGTGGCGCCTGGCCGCTCTCGCGCGCAGGCCTCTGGACGACCGGCGCCTGGTAGGGGCATCCTGCCACACCGCCCAAGACCTGGCCCACGCCGCACACCTGGGCCTGGACTATGCCCTGCTCTCGCCGGTCCGGGCGACCCGGAGCCACCCGGACGCCCGACCCTTGGGCTGGACGCGCTTCGCCGCGCTCGTCGAGGGCGCCGGGTTGCCCGTCTATGCCCTCGGCGGCCTGGGGCCCGGCGATCTGGATGTGGCCTTCGTCCACGGTGCCCAAGGCATTGCGGCAATCCGCGGGTTCTGGGGGCATCGAGGATGAAATTCGCTCGAATACATCTCAACCTGGAGGACCTGATCGCGGCAGGACGGTATGAACCAATCGGGAGGTGGGGCACGCTTCTCGTGCGGACCACCAATGGTACAGGATTAACAGGATTTTCAGGATTGACAAGATTTCTCTTTGGTTTTTGGGTCCTTATGACCCCCGACACCCACAGCAAAAAGTCCTGTTCATCCTGTCCTATTTGCGGCTGGCAGTGAGGGGAGGGCAACCACTTTCGGGATCGAACAAGGAGCCTTGGGCACCCGCCGGTCCGGGCGCCCGGAAGTGTTTGGGGTCCAGCTCCCAGCTCGCATCCTGCCGCAACAGACCAAGGCGTCCGGCGGCCAGCTCGAAGCGCTGCCGCAGCAGCTCGGCAATCGGTCCCGTGCCGGTAAAGCGAGTGCCGAATTGGGCGTCGTTGAGCTTGCCCCCGCGACACTGGCGGATCAGGCTCAACACCTTCCCGGCACGTTCGGGGAAATGGACCCGCAACCAGTCCGTGAACAGGTCTTTGAGCTCCAAGGGCAGGCGGATCAGCAGACTGTCGGCGCGAGACGCCCCCGCTTGGGCTGCCGCTTCCAGCACCCGTTCCAGGTCCTGGTCCGTAAGGCCGGGGATCAGGGGAGAGACCAGTACGCCGGTGGATATTCCGGCCTGCGCCAACGTGCGAATCGTCTCCAGTCTGCGCTGCGGTGCTGCCGCGCGCGGCTCGAGGCGCCGGGCGAGACCGGCATCCAGCGTGGCGATGGAGATCTGTACCGCGGCGCACCGGTCCGCGGCCATTGCGCCGAGGAGATCCAGGTCTCGCAGCACCAGGGCGGACTTAGTGGTCACCGCCACCGGATGGCGGCAGGCGTGGAATACCTCCAGCACCTGCCGGGTAATCAGGAGCCGGCGCTCGATCGGCTGGTACGGGTCCGTGACGGCACCGAGCACGATGGTCGCGGGTCGATAGCCGGGCCTTGCCAGCTCCCGCTCCAGCTGTTCGGCGGCGTCGGGCTTGTAGAAGAGCCGGCGCTCGAAATCCAGCCCCGGCGACAGCCCGAGCCAGGCGTGCGTCGGCCGCGCGTAGCAGTAAATGCAGCCGTGTTCGCAGCCGCGGTAAGGGTTGATGGAACGCTCGAAGGGAACGTCCGGAGATCGATTCCGGCTGATGATGGTACGGCTGGTATCCACCCTAAGCTCGGTGCGCAAAGGTTCCGATGCCTCTTGATACCAACCGTCGTCGACCGCCTCGCGGCGATGATCCGCGTAGCGGTTGTCCGGGTTGGAAACGGCGCCGCGGCCCCGTTGTGGTGTAAGACGATGGTGGCTCATGTCGCTTTCCCCCGAACCCTCTGCGATGGCACTATTCCCGCCGGCAAAAAGTGAGATCCGCGCGGGCAGGCAGCAGGTTGGGCGACCCTGGGGTAGGTTGCGTTAAGATGCCGGCATCGGCGCCACCGGAGATCAGCGCGCCTGTGGGCATCGTAGCGCAACACGTCCGATCCCCCAACCAGCTCCAAATCATTCAGGATTGCTTTTAATCAGACAGCTTCTAAGATAACGACACCTCGACAGACACGGAGACTTTAGATGATCTCGAATGCCATGGCGCAAAGACTCAACGGGCAGATCAACAAGGAGTTCTACTCGGCCTACTTCTACATGAGCATGTCTGCCCACAGCGAGAGCGAAAACCTCAAAGGCACTGCCGCCTGGTTCATGGCCAAGTACGACGAGGAGATGGCCCACGCCATGAAGATCTACCGTTACCTCCATGACCAGGGGGCCAGGGTCGAGCTCGAGGCGGTGGATAAGCCGCCGACCGACTACGCGGGCGTGCTCGACATGTTCGAGAAGACCCTCGTCCATGAGCAAGCGGTGACTGCATCCTTCAGCGATCTGGTGGAAGCCGCCCTCGCGGAGAAGGACCACGCCACGGGCATCTTTCTGCAGTGGTTCGTCACCGAGCAGATCGAGGAAGAGGCCACGGTGAGCAATATCATCGGTCGGGTCAAGCTGGTGGGCGAACGTGGCGAGGGGTTATTCATGATCGACAACGAGCTCGCGGGGATCGCGAAGCAGATGTCACAAACCTTGGCCACCCAGCCACAATAGGCGCGAACGCCTTCCATGCAGCTGAAAGGCGTGATACCGAAATGGGTAAGAAGGCCGGTAAGTGTTGCAGGAAATATCGGCAGGGAAAGGCCTGTAAGCATTGTCCGAAGAAGATGAGCCACAAAGGCACAAAGGGCGCAAAAAAACTGTGAATGCTCGAACCACGTGGAAAAACCGCGAATCATGCGAATCGACGCGAAAATTGATTCGTGTGGATTCGCGTGATTCGTAGTTTTTTCTGCATACTGACGCTGGTCGACGTTAGCAATGGTTTTAGCTGGCGAGACCGCGCTTCGGGCTTGTAAGGGGCTAACCTCTCTCTGCCGAACCAATTCATTCTTGTGGGCGCAGCCCACCCTGCGGTTGCGAAAGGACAATGGCCGATACCCGGAAGCAGGGCAGCGCCTGGTGGAAGATGTCGGGCTTGTACCTGACCTTACTGCCTACTCCCGGGCAGACAGAATCGTCGGCAGCAGCTTGCCAGTCGTTCCCCTGACGGAGACATCCACCCAGGGCGAGAGCGGCGTCTCCTGGGGGTTGATCTCGACCGTTTTGGCTCCTGCGGCGGCCGCGACCCGGCCCAGGCTTGCCGCCGGCTCGACCAGGCTGCTGGTGCCCAGGGACAGGAACAGCCCGCAGTGTTCTGCCGCCTGCCAGGCCGCGGCGAGGACCGATTCCGGCAGGGTCTCGCCAAACCAGACAACGCTGGGCCGGCGCGTGCCCCCGCACTGGCAACGGGGCGGATGCTCCGGGAAGGGAACCTCCCACTCCTCCCGCTCCTCGCCGCAGGACGTGCAGCGCCAGACCCAGAAGGTCCCGTGTAGCTCCAGCAAGCCCCGGGAGCCGGCCCGCTGATGGAGCCGGTCTACATTCTGAGTAATGAGGGTAAAATGCTTCCCCGCCGCCTCGAACTCCTCCTGTAGCCGCGTCAGGGCCAGATGGCCAGGGTTCGGCTCACAGTCGGCGCTCTTGCGGCGCCGTTCATCGTACCATCGGCTCACCAAGGCCGGATCCCGAGCAAAGGCCTGCGGCGTGGCAAGCTCCATAGGATCGTACCTGGCCCACAGACCCGTCTGCGCATCCCGGAAGGTCGGGATACCGCTCTCCGCCGACACCCCGGCACCGGTCAGGACGGCAATGGCATCCGTCTCACGGAGGAATCCACGGATCATCTCAGTTTGCGTTTGTAGCACTTCTTCAGGCACAGGTCATATCCCGTTCGATTGATTCGACTTCCACCACATATCCATCCAAGTAATCGATTATTTCAGATTCATTTATTGCTCTAATTCCGGATTGTAACCCCTCGACGATTCTTTCAGCTGTTTGTATACAGCGTTTAACCGGACTACTGATAACTTCATCCAGTTGCATACCCTGCTGTTTCAGTTGTTTTCCATAATTTCGACTTTACCGGCTGTAAAATTCAGACTGAAGTGGCGGGTTTGGCAGTCCTTGTGTAGCGCCTTATCAGGCTTTTCTATGCAACCACTAAAATGCGCTGCGATCAACCATCCCCGTGAGATTGTGGGCTAACTCCTCGCGACAGCGATGCATCACTGCCATCGGGTAACCGTTCAGACCCCGACTACTTTTGCCATCCATGGCGCCTAATCCATGGTACTTGGGATTCCGGCCTGTCTGCGTGCAGGACGCACAGGCAGGCAATCCCTGCCGGAATGACGCGGTGGGGGCTGAACGATTACGCCGTCGGGACAAGATTACCGTCATGCAGAACCTCTCTCGCGTCGGTCCTCCCCGGGTAAGAAGGGGACTAACGTGGCGTCTTCGGCACGGCGCTCGATTATAGTGGCCGCTCTGCGCCTTGTAGGCCTGCGACCCAAGGGCCTGGAGCCGGTCGATCTGGAGGTCGCGGCCGGCGAACTGATCTTCCTCTCCGGTCCTTCCGGCTCGGGGAAGAGCCTGCTTCTGCGCGCCATCGCCGACCTAGATCCGCACGCGGGCGAGGTCTTGATCGACGGTGTCCCCCGTGCGGCCATCTCCACCCCCGAGTGGCGTCGCCGGGTCGGGCTGCTCCCGGCCGAATCCCATTGGTGGGGAGACCGGGTCGGCGATCACTTTCGCAATCCCGGTGCCGGGACCGGAGAAAACAACCCCGAGATTATCGGTATCTTGAATCGGCTCGACTTCGGCACCGAAGTGCTGGGCTGGTCCGTCTCCCGACTCTCCACCGGCGAGCGCCAGCGCCTAGCCCTGGCCCGCCTGATCGCCAACCGACCCGAGGCCCTGCTGCTGGATGAGGCCACTGCCAACCTGGATCCCCTGAACCGGGACCGGGTAGAGGCCATGGTCCGGGACTATCGGCGGGATCGAGCCGCGGCGGTGCTCTGGGTCAGCCATGACCCGGAGCAGCGCCGGCGCCTGGCCGGACGGGGCCTGGTCATCCGCAACGCACGGCTGGAGCCGGAGCCATGGATCTGATCGAGCTCAGCCCCTGGGATCTCACCTTGGCCGCGGGTCTGGTTCTACTGCTGGCCCTCATGTCCTGGCGCCTGCGCTTAGGGGTGGGGCAGCGGATACTCATCGCCGCCGCCCGCAGCGCGGTGCAGCTCGTCCTCTTGGGGTTGGTGCTCAGCGTCCTGTTCGAGCTGCGCAGCCTGCCCTGGATCGGTGCCCTGACCCTGTTCATGCTGACGGTGGCCGGCTGGGAGGTGATGGCGCGCCAGCAACGACGCTACCGTGGTCCTTGGGGGATGGGCATCGGCACCCTGTCCATGTTCCTCTCCTCCTTCAGCGTCACCCTGCTCGCCCTGCTGCTCGTTATCCGAGTCGAGCCCTGGTATCAGCCCCAGTACCTGATTCCCCTGCTCGGCATGTTACTCGGTAACACCATGAGCGGCATCGCGATCGCCCTGGATAACCTCACCCGCCACGCCTGGGAGGGCCGCGGCCGCATCGAGGCCCGACTGCTGCTCGGCGCGGATTGGGACACCGCCATCGCCGACATCCGCCGCGACGCCCTGCGCTCCGGCCTCATCCCCATCATCAACGCCATGGCTTCCGCCGGCATCGTCAGCCTACCGGGGATGATGACCGGTCAGATCCTTGCCGGCAGTCCACCCATGGAGGCGGCCAAGTACCAGCTACTCATCATGTTCCTGATCTGTGCCGGTACGGGACTGGGGAGCGTCGCGGCGGTCTGGATCGGCTCCCGGCGGCTGTTCGACGAACGCCAACGCCTGCGGCTGGACCGATTGCGATGAAATGGGTCGCGGATCGCGGAATTCTTCAGGACAAGATCCCATCGACGCCGGCCTCGGCAAAGCTCGCCGTGATACCGATAACCCTAAGGTTGGAACCGTCGCACCGGATAAAGGTGCTCTTCATCGGTGCTAAAATCGGACCACCGAACGAAATGCCGAAGACTTAAGACCATGGCAATAAAATTTTCCGAAGATATCGTGTCGCTCACGGACCTGAAGGTCCATCCGGGCCAGGTTGTCAAACACGCGGCAGAGGCTCACCGGCCGGTACTCCTGACGAGCCGGGGACGTGGGGTTGCGGTAGTGCAGTCCGTCTCCGACTACGAGCAGGCCGAGGAGGAACGTGCCTTTATGCGCGCCGTTGTGGCAGGGCTGGCCGATCTCGAGGCCGGTCGGGAGGTCTCTCTGGCCGAGGCGAAGGCACGGTTCGGACTCAAGTAGCCGATGTCCGCCATCGGCATCCGCTGCGCGGAATCCGCGCTCGCGGACCTCGCAGACATCAAGCGTTGGTATCTCGAACGAGGCGTACCCGACACGGGAAGTCGACTCATCGCGGAGATTTTCGAACGGATAGAAGTGCTCCCCGATCCTCCCGGCATAGGCCGGATTGTCCCGGAATTCAGACAGAAATCACTGAGGGAGCTGATCCACCCCCCGTTTCGTATCGTCTATCGGCGGGAAGCGAATCAGATACGGATCGTCCGCGTTTGGCGTAGTGAGCGGGTGCTTCGTCTGGTGTCTGGGGAGGCCGAGAATGAATGCTAGAGATCGCTGGACATCGAATGTCAGGTGAAAAAATCAAACCGCCTGAAAATTATTTGGATCTGTTGACCAATGCGACGCGGCGGCCTCCGCATTGGGTAAATGCCTGTACCCACACCGAGTCCACCTTCCATCAACTTTCACCCTATATCGGTAAGCTGAAAAGCTCTATTGCAAGGGACCTTATCCAGCGTTACAGCAGACCCGGTGACATCATTATCGATCCTTTTGCAGGAAGTGGAACCATTCCACTGGAAGCCGTTTTACTCGATAGGCGCGTGATTGCCTTCGACGCCAGTCTCTACGCCGTAACCTTGACCAAAGGGAAGCTTGGAGCACCAGCGAGGCTCGACCGGACGCTCTCAATTACGGATGATTTATTGATGGAGGCAGAGCGGAATCCGTTGCCCGATTTACGCCGTGTTCCCAAGTGGGCGAGAACTTTCTTCCATCCACGTACCTTGAAGGAGGCATTTCGATTCGCGCAGGTAGCGAAAGAGGCAAACAGTCCCTTCATTTTGTCGTGTCTCCTTGGAATTTTGCACCATCAACGCCCAGGATTCCTTTCCTATCCCAGCAGTCATCTCGTACCCTACCTGCGTAACAACAAATATCCGCGCGATAAGTATCCCGAATTATATACTTATCGGGCACTCCGACCACGTTTGGAAGCAAAAATCGAACGTGCTTTCAAACGTCCCCCCTCGTCGGTGACCCATCGTAGGACGGTTACTTGTGAAAAGTCGCGCGTTCAGGATATCCGATTGTCAAAACAGATTGATTGTTTGATTACCAGCCCGCCGTACATGAACGCGCTGGATTATGGCCGGGATAATCGTTTAAGACTCTGGTTCCTGGGTGAACAACAGCCTCAATTGTTTGATAGGAAATCGAATGGGCGAGAAGAATTCAGAGAAGCTATCAGGGCCGTCGCGTGTAACCTGGAGAAATGGCTCAGGCCCGGTGGTTACGCATTATTTATAGTAGGTGAACATGATGCCCGCGGAATAGACAACTACCCTTCTGCCGAGGTAGCGACAATCATGAACACACAGGCGCCCTCGGTCGGTTTGAAAGAGGTCATAGCAGATGTGATTCCGGACGTCCGCCGATCCCGGCGTCGGCTCTCGGGGGTGAAGAAGGAACACGTCTTAGTGTACCAGAAGAGATAAAGATGCGTAAGCACTTACCTGACCCGGTCCTGTTTCTTGGGCATTATGTCCCAGGACACCCCCGAGTCCGAGTTACGGAATTAATTAACAAGGGGAATGACGCCCTTGTCTTTCGCGCCGTGAATGAGAGTACGGGTTACGAATTGGCCTGTCGCATCGTTCCGCCTGAAAACCTACCCGAAAACAAGGAGGCAAGGCAGGAATGGCTTGAGGCAGCAAAGAGGATTTCCAACGAGGTAGAACATTCAGCCGCCGTGCCCTGCCAGGACGATCTGCTTTGGGAGGTAACCGACGATGAAAAGACGTATGTTGCATTTCTGTTTCCATTCATCAAAGGTCGGAATCTCCGGGATTATGTAAAAAATAACAGGAATGAGATCACAATCCCTTTTATCGAGAAGTTCCTGGTGACCATGTTCGAGTTGCTGTATGCAATGCAGCAGCGCAAGATCGAGCATGGGGACCTGCATGCCGGAAATGTGATCGTAGCCGATCCCGCCGAGACTGCCATCGAGCCTGAATACTCCTTCAAGATCATCGACTTTGGTGTCCATCACGTAACCTCATCCGTGGGGGGACAGTCGGATTATCATCGTATCGCAGAAATGCTGAGGCTCCTGTTGGGCACCATGGATAGGAACGGCCCGGAAATCAGTGCTCAGGATAAATACATCTGGGATATTTTGCGTGATGAGTTCTTAGCTCGTCATCTGATTGAAGACGATCCGTTAATCGACCAATTAGCACGAAACCCGAGAAAACTTTATTCAAAAATACGGGATTTGAGAACGGCTTATCAACGTTATGTTGAAGAGCGGGAACAAACAGGAATGGTTACCCCATTCGACTATCCGAACTGCGAGCAGATGGGAAATCTCCATCTGCTGCTGGACGCACTTTACTCTGACCGGTTTCTGGGATTATCCCAGATTGAAGCACGTACTAACCTGGTACTCACCGGACCACGGGGTTGCGGCAAGACAACCGTCTTTCGGGCCTTGAGCCTTCAGCACAAACTCAAGGTGGGTAAAGATCAACCAGATAACCTATCTTACATTGGCATTTATTACCGCTGTGACGATTTGTATTTTGCCTTTCCGCGGTTTCGCAGATCCGAGATCCCTGAAGCTATCGATATTCCGATGCACTTCCTCATCGCCAGCCTTGTCAGAGAGACCCTCGTAACTATTCAAGGCTGGGCTCGCAAGCATTTCTCCGAAGACTTTCGGCGGATTGAATCGCAGGCTTGCCGGAGGTTGTGGCAGGCGTTCGATTTGAAGCCTCCCCAAACGCCGGATGCGATGCAGTTTGACTCGCTGATAGCTAGATTACAGAAGGAACGGAGTCGGGCTACTCGGAAGTATCCGGTTCAACATGACCCAAAACAGGGTTTTGGCCGCTATTTTGGCCCTCAATACCTGAAACAAGTATGCCAAGTTCTGAAAGAAGAGTTTGGATTTCTACTTCGGCATCCCTTCTATTTCTTCATTGATGACTATTCGGATCCCAAGATCACGACGGACTTGCAGGAAAATTTGAACCGATTGGTGATGCATCGCGACAGTGATTGCTATTTCAAGATTTCCACGGAGAGTCCCGTGTCCTTTGTTCCACGGGATATCGACGGAAAATCCTATGTGGAGACGCGGGAATACGATCTACTGAACCTCGGAATTCGTTACATTAGATCAGGCGTAGAGGATAAATTACCCTTTTTAGATAGCCTATTCGAGCGACGCTTTAGAAAGGTTCAGAATTACTCCGTCACCACGCTGGATGAACTAATCGGTGACAAAAAGAGGAACGAGAACGAATTGGCGCGCCAACTTCGGGATCGGGTGCCGAATGATACCTATTCGGGAAGGACAACACTCGCAGCACTTTGCAGCGGCGACATTCACTATATGATTCGATTGGTCGGTTCCATGGTCGCCGAAATCGGTGGAGTAGATGCGTTGAAGTCCCGCGAACAATCACCCAAGATCGATTATCAAGAGCAACATCGGGTTGTGAAGAAGAATGCCGGTGAATTCCTCAACTCGGTACGCATGCTCCCGGAGGTTGGTCAGCGTTTGGCGGATATTGTTACCGCATTCGGCAATGTCGCACGCTCCTATCTCAAATACAGGACGTCAAAAAACCAAACGGGAAAGCCTCCCTATCAGGCGATACGCATCGAGCCTTACGAGTCTTTTGAACTCCATGACGAAGCCGCTAAGATCCTGAAGGCTCTACTCCGCTATTCGATCTTTTTGGAGGATCCGCGTGGAAAGAGCCGACGGGGTCAGATCGTACCTCGGTATCATCTGCGTCGCTATCTGATTCCGAAACTCAATCTTACCTTGAGTGGGAGAGATTCCATTCCGTTGAAGTCTGGGGAGATTGAACAATTGCTCACTGATCCAAAGAAGTTCGAGGATCAGAAACGTATACGTGGCCCAGAGGATCGGCAACGTATGCACAACCCGGACGAAGAAGGGCATACTAAAGATTTGTTGAGTGACCTTAATTGAGGTGATCCAATGATTGAACCCCTGTTACGCACGGATGAAAAACTGGATAAGCTGGCCTGGCCGGGGCTTGAATCCATAGCTAAGCCTGAGATCGAGTCCGGGCAAACTATCATTGTCGCCAGCGGTTTTGAAGATCGAGCCGGAGCCTATCTGGATGAATCCTTGAAGAATGAGTCCACCGGGTTTCGCGTAATCGCTATCGAGTATCGACCACACTATGATGAAAATCGGAAGGCGCGATTAGAAGACCAGTGCCGATCTGCAGGAATCGAACCTGTCTGGATAGTCTATGACCGTCACGATCCGACAGGAATCGGCGAGCGTATCCTGACTGAAATTGGTCAGGATGTCCCCTTGATGGTAGATATTTCAGGCATGAGCCGACTACTGATTGTTCAGTTATTGGTGGCTTTAGGACGGCGACCCCAGGGTTATGCGAACTGTAAGCTCATCTACACGGAGGCTGAGGAATATCCGCCATCGCGGGGTGAATTCGAATCGGACTATGCCAATGCAGAAGAGGCAGATCCGACATTTATTTCATGGGGTGTTCAGGCGTTGGCGGTTACGCCCGAGTTGACCTCACCCGCCATGGCCGGACAGTCTATCCGTTTGGTCACTTTTCCTTCTTTCAATCGGGCCCAGCTGAGACAGTGTATAGACGAGTTGCAACCGACTTACATCAACTTAATCGAGGGGATACCACCCCATGAAGCGTACCGTTGGCGCGCTCGTGCCATTCGACAGTTGAATTCCCAAGCTATGGAAGCCATCCCAAACCGAAAGGTCCATCAAACAAGTACACTCGATTACATAGAGACCTTGCATTTGATACTGGAACTCTATGCGAAGCATTCGGCGTTCGACAAATTGGTGATAAGCCCCACGGGAAGCAAGATGCAGAGCGTTGCGGTCGGTATTGCTACGGCATTTTTACGGGACCTGCAGGTCGTTTATCCCACGCCAATGAAATTTACCGACAAGGAGCGTCATACGGTAGGGATTGCCGATTATTTCAGACTATCACTTGGGGGTATTCACTTATAAGGATGGCGATCCCCGGCGAGAGATGTGGGCTAGGAGACGGAGAAAACCCCTATCCGCCGCAGCTTCAAGACAATTGCTCGTCACCACCGGCGATCAGAGCCATCCGCACCAGCTCGGCCAGGGAGCTTGCGCCCATCTTGTCCATCACCCGCGCCCGATGCGCCTCTACCGTCTTGGCGCTCACCCCCAGTACGGTAGCGATCTCCTTGTTGGCCCGGCCCTCGGTAACCATCTCCATGACCTCGTGCTCGCGGGGCGTCAGCTCCGCCAAGCGGACGGCGATCTCCGCCCGTCGCGACTGGAGCGCACGTTGTTTCTCGTCGAATTCCAGGGCGTTGCGGATGCTGGTGAGCAAAGCTTCGTCGTGGAAGGGTTTCTCAATGAAATCCACGGCCCCGGACTTCATGGCCTTGACGGCCATCGCTACATCACCATGTCCGGTAATAATGATCACCGGGAGCCGGGAATCCTCCCGCGCGAGATGGGCCTGCAGCTCCAAGCCGCTCATTCCCGGCATGCGTACATCCAGAAGCAGACAGCCGGCCCGCCCCGGAAAGTAGCTGCTCAGAAATTCATCCGCGGAACCATAGGTTTTGACCTGCATGCCGATGGATTCGATGAGCCACTTGAGCGAGCTACGCATCGCCTGATCGTCGTCCACCACGAAGACTGTGGGTGTGGGTCCGTTGTTCATGCATGCATCTCCTCTGAGAGCCTGTCTGGCATACGACTGTTCTACTGCGGAATCGAGGAGGCCGGTCAGATTTCCCGCTACGAACGCGTAAGCCAGACAGGCTCTGAATCCCGAACCGAAGTGCCTTTAGTCAGCCCTGAGCTGCGAGGGATTGGCGCGCCGATGGCGCAACCGGTAGCCGGATGAAAAAGACGGCCCCACCCCGCGGGACGGATTCCGCCCAGATGTGTCCCCCATGGTTCTTGAGGATCGTCTGGCTGATCGGCAGCCCCATGCCCATACCCGACGCTTTGGTGGTGAAGAAGGGCTCGAACAAGGATTGCATGCGCTCAGGTTCAATGCCCGGACCGGAATCCTGAACGACGACTTCGGCCTCGTCACCGATCAAGCGGGTGCGCACGGTCAGATGCCGTGCCGCGGGCGCTACCTCCTGCAGGGCATCCAGCGCATTTTGCACCAGGTTGAGCAAGACCTGCTCGATCTGTACCAAATCCACGTCTACCGCAATCCCGTCCGGCTCCGGATCGAGCTCGATCGCAAAGCCCATCTGGTCGGTATCGAACTCTACGAAGGAGCACACCTCCCGTACCAGATGGTTGAGGTCGACCTCGGATTGGATCGGCGGTTGCTTGCCGACCAGCGCCCGCAGCCGGCGGATGATCTCGCTGGCCCGCTGGGCCTGGGTCGTGATCTGGCCCATGGCATCCATGAGCTCCTGCCGTGGCCCCAGGCTGCCTTGCAGACGGCGGCTGCAGCCGTTGGCGAAATTGACGATGGCCGAGAGCGGCTGATTGAGCTCGTGGGCCATCCCCGTGGCCACCTCTCCCATGGTGCTCAAACGGCAGACATGGACCAGCTCCGCCTGATGCCGGCGTGATTCCTGCTCGGCGCGACGCACCGCCGTGATATCCCGGGCATAAATGTTTACATAACCCAGCTCCTGAATCGGGGCAAACAGCAACGAATAGATTTGGTCACCGAGCTCCGTCTCGTGTTCGAGCGAACGCCCATCTCTCAGTGCCTCACCAACCTCCTCGATCTGCTTTGCAGGCAGCAGGCCCCCTTTCTGTGTGCCCCAGGCGGCAAGCAACGGCGAGCTGGCGGCATTGGCGTAGACCACGAGCCCGGATGGGCTCACGCGCAGGATCGGGTTCGGGCTTTCACCGGCGAACCGGGCTAGGCTCTTGATTTCCCGCTCTGCCTCCCTGCGTTTGGTGATGTCATGCATATAAACGGTGTAGACGAACTTGTCATCCAGTTGGATCGGTACGATGGATAGTTCCACCGGAAGCTCGGAGCCACCCGCGCGGCGGGCCATCAGCTGACCTCGGGCTTGGGGTATCCGGCCCTCTCGCCGGGCGCGCCGCGAGTCTCTCAACAGACCGAGAAAGCGCCTTCTCCCGTCCAGGGTCAGGAAGAGCTTGCTGAAGCTGGCGCCGATCGCCTGATCGCGGGTAAGTGCGAGGGTACGCTCCGCAGTGGGATTGAGCTCGATGACTTTCCCCCTGCGACTCAGGGTAACGATGGGATCGAGGGAGGCCTCCATGATGGCGGCCTTGAGGGCCTCGCTCGCACGCATCTCGCTCTCGTGCCTGCGACTCATCTCCTCGCGTGCCTTGAGCACGAGCTGGGTGAAGTGCTGGATCCACTCTTCGAGCAGCATCAACTGGTTGGCACCCCGTTTGAAACCCGGATGTTCGATGCCGAGCGCGCGCTGTGAAAACCCGGCCATGCGCTTAAGCAC
The DNA here is from genome assembly GCF_004359955.1 of Candidatus Thiosymbion oneisti. Classification (NCBI taxonomy): domain Bacteria; kingdom Pseudomonadati; phylum Pseudomonadota; class Gammaproteobacteria; order Chromatiales; family Chromatiaceae; genus Candidatus Thiosymbion; species Candidatus Thiosymbion oneisti. The sequence continues at coordinate 50,788 of NZ_SMSC01000003.1, read as the reverse complement.
CTTGTTGAGGCGCGCCGAGACCAGATAGATCACCAGCGTGAAGACCAGGATGTAGACGAGCGCGGCCCTGACACGCTGCTGCTGCTCGAAATTGCGCACCCGGCTGGACATCTTGGTGACACTCTGGTGGGAGATGAAGGTAGCGAGTAAGAGGTTCCAATCCGTGCCTTCGTACTCGGGAAGCGATTGGGTCGTGATCAGATAGGTGTCCCGCCACTCGGAGAGCCGGGTACCGGGGACCAGCAAACTCGGATCGATGCTCGCCAGGATACGTTGTTTGTCCACGTCCACCAATGCCACGGCTGCGCGGCCGGAGGACAACCCACGCTGAGAGGCAGCGAGAAACTCGTCGTTGATGGGCACCACCACGATCAGGTCACCCATCCTGTAGCCACCTGTGTCCTCGACCGCATCGCTCACTAGCAGGTAGGGCCGTTCGTCGAGGCGGGTGACGACCGTGCGCAGCTCGCCGGTATCCGTGAATTTTTCGCCAATGCCCTGCTCCAGCTCCCGCGGCAGCTCCGCGTCTCCGGATTGGTAGACCTCCCGGACTTGTCCGTGGGTGTCTACCAGCAAGATGTGGCTGGGTGCGGAAAGTGCATTACGCGCGATGAAATCGGTCAGCCAGGATGGGGAGGACTTACGATAGACGACCGGCTCGAACGCTTCTTGCGACGACCAAAACAAGGGTTCGAGGTACTCCGCCAAGCTGCGGTGATTCGCCAGCAACCGGGCGGTCATCGCATAGTTTTTCAGGTATTGATCGAACCGGATCAGGCTCTCACGGGCCCGTCGATCGAGCTGTACCTCCAGCTCCTTAGCGGCGATCTTCTTAATCGCCCGGCCCTGAATCTGGTCCAACACCCCCCATACGACCAAGCCCACCGCTATCCCCACCAGGATGGAGATGACGGGCATAGGCACCAGACGCAAAAGTCGATAGAAAAATCGCTTGACAGGGATGGGGTTCAAAGTGCTCGCTGTGCGCTGTGGCGGAGTTCCGAAGAGGATTCAAGTCTAGCCGATCCCGGGCCAGCGCGGACAACGTCGTTATCCGCCCAAATCCAGCCATCCGACGTCTTTTCCCAGTCTTTTATGAAAGAGCTTATTGTGGAGAGACGGACGGTTGGTCTGGTGATATTTCGCATAGATCCCACCGTCACTCCAGCCTAAAATCTCGATCTTGCCGGTTAGATGTGACATGACGAATCTGAACCGCTTGCTTAATCCGTCAAGCTGTTTCCGAGCCTCGTCGATCAGCTGGCAGGCGTCATGGAGTGGGACCTGAAATTCATCCATCACAGTGGTCACCGGCCGACATTGAAAGACATAATAGGGAATCACACCAGCGCGAGCCAGAGCGGCTTGCAATTCCGCCATGACGGAGGGGCAATCGTTGACCCCCTTTAATAAGACCGTTTGATTGTTCACGATCACCCCATCCTCTTGCAGACGTTTCACGGACCGGATACTGGTTGTGGTCAGCTCGCGCGGATGGTTGAATTGGGTGGTGACGTACAGTTGTTTCCCACCCGATGCAAAGGCCTTGAAGGCCTCATGTAGTGGGTCATCGTCGAGGATGCGGTCGGGGAGGACGACCGGAATGCGAGAGCCGATCCTGACGTACCGGAGATGGGGGATCCTCGCCAGTCGGCCCAGGATATCTTCAAGGTGATCGGTGGCAAGTATCAGGGGATCGCCACCACTGAGCAGGACATTGGTCACTTCCCGATGCGCCCCGAGGTAGGCCACCACCTCATCCCAGTCGACGACGACCTCATTGTCCACCAGTCCGACCAGTCGTTTTCTGAAACAGTGCCGGCAATACACCGCGCAACGGTTCGTCGTCAAAATCAAGGCGGTTTGTCGGTACTTATGCTGGAACCCCCGAAATTTCGTATGGACGTGTTCTCCGCTGGTATCGAAGGTGCCGGAGCGTTTCTGTTCTCCGAGCGATGGGATGGCTATCTTGCGGATGGGATCTTTCGGATCATCCCAATCGATTAAATCGAGATAATAGTGGGTGATCCGCATCGGGTGCTTCTTCGCAAGGTGGCGTATGACCTTTGCATCAGGGATCGGGCGTTGAATATACTGCTCTAAGGCACCGATCGTCTGGACCATATTCTCGGAATGAATGTGCATATTCATGGCTGTCAAGCCCCGTGTTCGGGGGACCGGGCTACCCTTGAGTCGCCCGCCATGCTGCTGGCCCGCGCGGACCTGGCGTTGTGTGTCGGTTGCATTAGCCGCGCGGGAAATGCCGAGGGGCAGGGCGTCGAACGCGGCGTAACGCAACACGACGCCTTCGCGGGCAGCACCAACATAGCGCCGAACAGCTCCGGGAGGATTAAAATGGTCAGCGGGAGGGAAGCCACCCCCCCCGACAGCGCGCCTTGCAACCGCGCCCCACCACGCCGGACCAATTTTCATCACTGACCTCAACCAGTATACTCCATGGCTCTTGCAGAACTAGGATCCTTGAGGGACCCACATCTTTACAAATGAGTCGAGTTTGTGCATGGACACCGGATATGCATCCGGAGATCATCAGTCGCTCTCCCCCCATCCCCGTTCGAACCGGCCTGTGCCCTTGGTCTTTGTCGGTGCCCGGATGTGGGACGGGCATTTCCCGCCCTATGCCTGAGAGATTCCACATCCGAACGGAGGCTTTACCTTGCGGCACCAAATATGATTCACTCATGGACCATAGGCCGGCATGGAACGACCTCCCGATTGGGAGCGGTGGTTTTGCTCCCCCTTCAAGGCGTAGGAAACCGCGCCGGGTGGGGTTATGCGACCAATCGATCGCATCCGCCCCGACGCCGGACTATCGGGTTGCCGCAGGCATGCCTGCATCATTACAAAAGCGAAACAGGGGTAGGCAATGAGCCAAGAAACGCAAAATTCGGGCGTTAAGGAGACCCAGCAGGCGGCAAAGGACGCTAAAGTCGAGGAGCCGACCGGTCAGGCACAGAATCAACCCGCCGTTGCACCCAAAGAGCCCAAGGACCTGCCGCTCGACGGTGTCCGGGTGGTCGACGTGGGTAACTTCATTGCGGGGCCCTATGCGGCCTCGATCCTGAGCGAGTTCGGGGCCGAGGTCTACAAGGTCGAGTACCCGATCGCCGGCGACCCGATGCGGGCCTTGGGTACGCCCTCGCGACGCCAGGACTCGACCCTGTTCTGGCTGAGTGAGGCCCGCAACCGCAAATCCGTTACCATCAATCTGCGCCAACCCACCGGGGCCAAGCTGTTTCGGAAGCTGGTTGCGAAATGCGATGTGGTGGTAGAGAGCTTCCGGCCAGGCACCATGGAGAGCTGGGGGGTCGGCTGGGACGACTTGCGCAAGGACAATCCGGGGCTGGTTATGCTGCGGGTTACCGGCTATGGCCAAACCGGCCCCTTCAAGGACCACCGCGGTTTCGCGCACCTGGCCCATGCCTTCGGCGGTCTCGCCTATCTGTGCGGATTTCCCGGACAAACGCCCACCATCCCCGGCCCCAATCCGCTGGCCGACTATATGGTGAGCCTGTATGGGGCGATCGGCATCATGCTGGCCCTGCGCCATCGGGAGCAGACCGGGCGGGGCCAATACATCGATATCGGCACCTACGAGGCGGTGTTCCGCCAGCTGGACGAGATGGCAACGGCCTACGGGCTCCACGGCAAGATCCGCGAGCGGGAAGGCGCGGGCACCATCATCGCCTGTCCCCACGGCCACTTCCGTACCAAGGACGACAAGTGGGTGGCGATCGCCTGCACCAACGACAAGATGTTCGCCCGCTTGGCCGAGGATGCGATGCAACGACCCGAGCTGGCCGCCGAAGGGACCTTCGGACTCAAGCACAAGCGGCTGGCCGCCCACGAAGAGGTCGACCGCATCGTCGGCGACTGGACGGCCTCGATGACCCGTGATGAGCTGATGGAGAAGTGTCTGGCCGCGCAGGTCCCCATCGGAGCCCTGAACAGCATCGCCGACATCTTCGCCGATCCCCATTACCAGGCGCGTGGCAATCTGGCTACGGTCAATGATCCGGATGTGGGCGAGATCACGGTGCCGGGCGTCATCCCAAGGCTGTCGGAGACCCCGGGGCGTATCGAACACCTGGGGCCGCCGCTCGGGAATATGACCGATAAGGTGCTCGGAGAGCTGCTGGGGATGACCGCCGCCGAGCTCGCCGAGTTTCACAAGAACCACGTGGTCTGATTTAAGAGGGCGTCCCTATGGCTCTTCAGCCCAAACAGAAGGACAAAACAACCGTGCGCAGCGATTCGAAATCGGAACCAAAACCGCATCTGCCGCTGTCCGGGATTCGCGTCATCGATGTGGCAACCTTCATCGCAGCGCCCTATGCCGCCGGAATCATGGGCGAGTTCGGGGCCGAGGTGCTGAAGGTCGAACACCCCTTCGGCGGCGATCCCTGCCGCAACTTCGGGACCGCGACCAAACGCGGTGACACCCTTGCGTGGCTCAGCGAGGCCCGCAACAAGAAGTCGGTCACCCTTGATCTGCGCACCCCTGATGGGGCTGCTACCTTCAAGAAGCTGGTCAGCAAAACCGACGTCCTGTGCGAGAACTTCCGTCCCGGAACCCTCGAGAAATGGGGGCTCGGCTGGGAGGTGCTGAGCGAACTCAACCCGGGGTTGGTGATGTTGCGTATCTCCGGCTACGGCCAGACCGGGCCGTACCGGGACCGGCCCGGCTTTGCCCGCATCGCCCATGCCGTCGGCGGTCTGGCCTATCTTGCAGGTATGCCGCGGGAGACCCCCGTTACGCCGGGTTCCACCACGCTTGCCGATTACCTGACCGGACTCTATGGGGTGATCGGGATCCTGCTGGCCCTGCGCTACAAAGAGAAGACGGGCAAGGGGCAGTACATCGATGCTGCCTTGTATGAGTCGGTCTTTCGGCTCTCGGATGAAATGGCGCCGGCCTATGCCCTCTATGGAACAGTGCGCGAACGCACGGGTCCCCACAATCCGATCGCTTGTCCCCTCGGTCACTTCCGCACCAAGGACGATAAATGGGTGGCCTTTGCCTGCACGACCAACAAGCTGTTCGAGGCCCTGGCCAAGGCGATGGACCGGCCGGAATTGGCCTCCTACGGCCTCTACGGACGGCACCAGAAGCGCCTGGAGGCCCGGCACGAGGTGAACGACGTGGTAAGCGCCTGGTGCGGCTCGCTGACGCGCGATGAGGTGGAAAAGAAGTGCAATGAGACCGGCGCGCCCTATGCCCCCCTCGCCAATATCGCGGATATCTTCGGTAACCGGCAATTCCATGCCCGTCGCAACCTGGTTGCGGTGGACGATCCCGATGTGGGAGAGACGCTCGTCGTCCCCTGTTCGCTGCCGCGTCTGTCGGAGACGCCGGGGGAGATCGACAGCCTGGGGCCCAGGCTCGGGCAGCATACCGATGAAGTGCTGCAGGACCTGCTGGGGATGACTCCCTCCGAGATCAAGCGCCTGCGTGACAATCGGGTTGTCTGACCCGGACGGTTTAGGCATTCCGGCGGTGTTCAGCCTGCCCGGTGGGCTGCGTCCACCAGATGAGATTGCTGAAACAATGGTGGGCCCAGCCCACCCTATGGGCCACGGAGCTGTCCGGGCTGGATTGAGCATGGGAAAATAGGCATCTTTTATCCGCAGATTACGCCGATTTCCGCAGATTATTTCATTCTTCATCTGCGGAAATCGGCGTAATCTGCGGATTAAATGTGAATGAGATGGCGTAGGATGCGGTGAGCGCGGGAGATCTTTCAGGATGGCAGTGCGAGGAGACGCGAACCGCATCAATGGTGCGGTAAGCGGCTGAAGGCGGGATGCGCTGCGCTTTCCCGCCCTACGGAACTGCCCAGTTTAGGCATTCTGCGGATAGGTCGGATAAGGGTGTAGATGTGGTGAGCGGTGGCCCTAGGACGGGGCCACGGTGAACCGCATCCTTGTATGTTCTGTTTCCAAGGGAGAGCCAAGGATCGGCTATAAAGGGACTTGATGAAGAGGACCTGGGAAGCCGTCGCATCCTACGGGCTGCCGGGTCAGTCTGGATCTGACCCTATTGGTCGTCACGCAAACTCAGTCGGACCATTTCTACCCCCCTTGTTTATCGGCTTCGGTAAGCACACCATCGAGACCCCTGTTGGAATGTCTAATCCTGATTTGGATGCTGTTTAGAGAAGCGGAACCTAACACCTAACGGAGCATAGAAAAATAAAAGAACGGAAGGCTTGTCATGAAGATTATGAAATTCTCCAGGTACTTGTTTATCTTATTATTCACTGTTGGTAACGCTCGCGCGGAGCTAACGATGATGACGGGGCCAAAGGATGGTTCCTACTATTCAGTAGGAAAAGCAATTGCGGGTTTGCTGGTAGAGAAGACACCGGTGAATGTCGAAGAAAGTAAAGGATCTGTTGAAAATATATATAAGCTTATCAAAAAAGATTGCGATTTGGCAATTGTCCAGAGCGATATTCTCCATCGCGCAAAAGATCCCAAATCCGACGATGACCGCTTGGAGTTTAGCGATAATAAAAACGAGATAGTGAGTTTGCTGGCACTATACCCAGAATATATACAAATCTTAGTCGGAAAAAAAACCAGAATTCGTAAACTTCGGAAGCTCAATGGTAGAAAACTCTATATCGGTCTTCCAGACAGTGGCACACGTTACAATGCTACCGACCTTCTCGAAGTATCTGGTATAAAATACGAAGATGTAAAATCTGTCGACGACCTTACATCTGATTCTGCTAAAGAAATTGCATATCCTCATCTCGAGGCTGGGGAAAAGTATCTCACAACTCCTGCCGCGTTAGAACTCTTACAAAAAGGGCACTTGGATGCGGTCTTTTCTACATCGGGAGGTTTCATCGAAAAGGAGGGTTTGCGACATCTTTCAATTAGAAAGGAGTTAGTGAACAAACTAAAGCGGCGATTCGAATATTACAGTCTCGCTTCGGTAGAGATTCCAGAAAAAGGAACAGTACCTTTGTTGTTTACACGGGCCAATCTCATTGCCCGCTCACCGAAAAGTCATCAAGGATTGTCAAATAAGGATGCCAAGTATATTGTCGAACAGATCCACAAGAAGCAGTCGAGTTTGGATAGAGATGTTTCAGCCGATCTAGATTTCTTTTTTGAAGATCGACTGGTGCGTCGGATTACCAACAATATTCATCCGGGAGCAGCAGAATATTTCCGGTCCCAGAATATGTTGCCTCATATAAGGTTCTGGGAATATGTCATCATTGCGATGTCGATCTTTATTGGGATGGTGATTATTTTTGCGCGGGTTTTAAGGAATACTAATTTCGTAGCTAGGTTGCTTCGGACGCGGCCTGTGACTTACCTCTACACACAACATTCATGGTTTAAAATGACCTGGGATGCTTTCCTGAAACTTACGTGTGCGACGACAGTACGGATATTGACATGGCTTTTTGCAATTACCTTTATCGGTGCGATTTATTTCATTCGATTCCTCGAGAAAGAACACTCGATTGCAAAAGATGTGGAAAATCCGTTCTCCAGCATCGAATTTCTTGATAGTGCGGTATGGCTCTTAACGTTTGCTATTACCGGTTTTAGCCAGGATATCTATCCTAACACACTATCTGCTAAAGTCCTTGCGGTTCTCATTCCGATTCTCGGTATTCTCCTTACTTTCTTTATCGTGGTAAACAGGACTTTCAGCGCTGATCGGGAAATTGAACGCCAAGCCCAGGGTATTTCGATTCCACGATTCAAGAATCATGTCGTTATTTGTGGTTGGAATGATCGTGTTCCTAACCTGCTTAAGGATCTCGTTTCCACGGCATCACCACTTCCAGCCAATGGTAGGGTTGTGGTGATTGCCGAACATGACGCGGAAAAACCATTGGAAGGGCTGGGTTTAGAGGGAAAACGTGTAGCCTACGTACGTGGTAGAAGCTCCGACTACGAGATTCTCCGAAAAGTCGGGATCGAACGCGCGCTCGGCGCCATAGTCGTCGCAGGCCAGAATAAGATTGCCAACAATAACTACCGAAGTATTTTAACCTGCGTGGCTATTCGCGATAACTTAAGTTTGCCACCAAACGAAAGAACAGGAAAAGAAGGGTTCCGTTTGGATGACTTCCCAATCATTGCAGAGCTGTATTATGAAAAAAACAGGCAGTTGTTTGAGTCGAGTGGAGTCAACAAGCTGGTTAGCTTGAAAAGCATTTCAATGCGAATGGTTTCTCACGCCGCGCTTAATCCTGGAATTAGTCAGCTTCTACTTCATTTGTTGAAATTCTCAACCTCTCAGATAATCCGTAATATCAAGGCTACGGAATTGGAGAATGGAAAACTGTCCCTTGAGGTTGTTGATCAAACGTTTGCGGACATGCTCAGAATGTTACGGAGACACGATATGTTACTGCTGGGCGTTTACGAACAAGGAAAAGAGCGCAAGCACAATACCAAGTCTATCGAGATCGAATTTCGTGAAGATAGTCCATATCATTTTGGGACTGAAGCGGATTATCGGATCAAACAAACGGATCTTCTCATTTTAGTTCATAGAAACAAGAAAGTTCCCAATGGAAATAAAGTGTTTTTGCGCGACCAACCCCCTATCATGTTCAATTATGCCGCCGAGGTGGTTCTACTTATTGGAAATAATATCGCTGGTAAAGAGATAGCTGAAATTTTGTCAAAACGCGCTAAAAGGGTAACCCAATTGATTCCATATCGCATCAAGAGTGGAAATAATGGTGGTGAAATTCATGGAATTAAGGAAGAGTCGAATGGAGGATATACAGTGTTTCGGACTAGCCAGCAACTTGATGCTCAATTCTTCCGCGAATACCATGATAAGTTTTCAGATGTGACCCGAGCGGTGATACTTGGCCCGGATCGCCAAGGTGCCGAAACTAATTCCGAGATTTTTCAGGATGACCAGACGATCATGTATGCGAAGGTACTTCGCGACGTTGCGGGGGAAGTTTTCGCCTCTGTCAAGCACTTTCATATACTCGCGGAGATGCGTTGCGATGAAAATCTTGATCTGTTTCTCCATTCAGGAATCGATCAACCCGTTCCAACGAATACGCTCATTGAACACTGCCTAGCGCAGATGGTATTCAATCGAGGTATCGTATCCGAGCTATTTTTAAAGGCGATGAGCTATTCTGATGCAAATAAGAAGGGGAGGTTAGAACGCGTATCGGCGGCAGGGCTTTCAAAATACGTTGGACAGAAAATATGTGACTCCAATTATGATGAGTTACTCGATCTTTGCATAGATAAAGAGATCCAGCTCGTCGCAATTCAACCAGCTAAGGGCAAACAGATCATTGTGAATCCGACTGATTCAGAGGAAAAGAGTTATCGGTTGAACCGAGATGATTTTATCTTTGTATTCATCAATCCCAGTGAGCACAGTGGTTAAGGGGTTTGGGATGGGCAACACGTCTAGGGTGTGTTGACCTTTAGAAGGTTCTCACAACGGACCCTAGGCTAACCAGTTGAGATTGTAGCTAGGATGTTGCAGCCATTTAATATGTGGGAAGGTCGGTTAGGGTTAAATGTTAGCGGTCCCTAGCACACTTATGCTATTTAACGGGATCTCATGAGTCTCATCCCAATCCAACGTCACCGGAGTGTACCGGTGTGTGTCGGCGGTGTTTGGATCGGCGGTGACGCGCCCATCGTGGTCCAATCCATGACCAATACGGATACCGCGGATATAGCGGCCACCACGGATCAGGTGGCCAAGCTCGCGCGGGCCGGCTCCGAACTGGTGCGTATCACGGTCAACAATGCGTCCTCGGCGCGGGCGGTTCCCGCCATCCGCGCAGCCCTCGACCGGCAGGGTTTGGACGTGCCCCTGATCGGCGATTTCCACTTCAACGGGCATCGGTTGCTCGCCGATTATCCGGATTGTGCCCAGGCCCTGGCCAAGTACCGCATCAATCCGGGTAACGTGGGCCGTGGGGAGAAGCGCGATACCCGATTCGCCACCTTCATCGAGATCGCCTGTCGCTGTGAGCGGCCGGTGCGCATCGGGGTCAATTGGGGCAGCCTCGACCCGGAGCTCGTCGCCCGCCTCATGGATGAGAACGCCGGAGCCGTCGCCCCCAGGGAAGCGGATGAGGTGATGCGTGAGGCCATGGTGGTCTCGGCGCTCGAGAGCGCACAGCGGGCCGAGAATCTGGGACTCGGCCGCGACCGCATCCTGCTGTCCTGCAAGATGAGCGGGGTGCAGGACCTGATCGCGGTCTATCGCTCGCTCGCGGCGCGCTGCGACTACAGTCTCCACCTGGGGCTCACGGAGGCCGGCATGGGCTCCAAGGGCATCGTCGCCTCCACCGCGGCCCTGGCGGTCCTGTTACAGGAAGGGATTGGGGACACCATCCGCATCTCCCTGACCCCGGAGCCTGGGGAGTCACGCACGCGGGAGGTCATCGTCGCCCAGGAAATCCTGCAAACCATGGGATTGCGGTCCTTTTCGCCCATGGTGACCGCCTGTCCCGGTTGCGGCCGCACCACCAGCACCTATTTTCAGCAGTTGGCCAAGGACATTCAGGGCCACCTGCACCGGCAGATGCCCCATTGGCGCAGCCGTTACCCAGGGGTGGCATCCATGCAGGTCGCGGTCATGGGCTGTGTGGTCAACGGGCCCGGCGAGAGTAAGCAGGCCAACATCGGCATCAGCTTCCCCGGCACCGGCGAACGGCCCTCCGCACCTGTCTATGTGGACGGTGAGAAGGTCGCAACCCTCAAGGGCAACCGGATCGCTGAGGAGTTCACGCACATGGTAGACGACTATGTGCGGACCCATTATTCGAATCGGTCGGCATAGCCATCGCGAAGTAAAGCCACATTCGCTCCCTCGCCCCCCTGCCCCCCAGGAGGGTGTCGTAATGGGTGCGATTCAAGTCGGGCGGGAAAGTGCAGCGCATCCCGCCGCTTGATCTTGTTTCAGTTTTCTCACACCAAGCCACCAAGACACGAAGCATTCTCCTCTCTTTCTGGCGTTCTTCTCTCAATCCTTATACCCCTTTGTGGCTTGGCGTCTTGGTGTGATGCAGAAGAAAAAAGGAAACGGGAGATCAGGTTATTCCGTTTCCGCCCCGCAACCGCCCACGGACGGGCTTTTACGACACCCTCCTTGGGGCGGGGAAGACTCATTGTCGCGCCAAGCGTAGATAGTCGAGGGCCGCCATGAGCAGCGCTTTGCGCCCGAACAGGAACTGCCAGCGGCTGCCCCCGACCTGGCGCCACAGCCAAGCGGAGCGCACACCGGCCAGGAGGAGGGCGCGAATCCTGTTTTGATTGTCCGGGGGTTGGAGAAAACGGGGGTCGCCTTGGACCATGACGCGCGGCTGTAGTTGGCTGATGGTCCGGCTGTAGATGTCCGCCAGATGGGCCAGCAGATTGGGGTGCAGCATGGGAAAGTGATCCAGCTTGGCCCGAGCGTCATCTATGTCTGCCCCGATGTCCCGGATCAGCTGGCTGCGACCTGCCAACACCCGTTCGAGCTTGAGCAGGGTAATGACGTAGCGGGTCAGTTCTATCTCCCGCGGCTGTTTGCCCGTCAGCTGTCCCACCAGCTCCTTCGCGCCGGCATACACGCTGCCCGGTGCACCGAATATCTCGGGCACACTATCGGCATCGGTCTGGAACAGGCTGTAGATACAAGGCGTCATGGCGTCCGTATCCACACTGCCCTGACGGGCGATCTGGCGAACGCACAGGACGGACTGATAGACACCCGCCAGGGCGATGGACCTGTCTTTGCCGGTATATGCCATGGGTTATTGCGTGGTTCGTCCCAACCTGCAGGACGGCATCGACGAGAGCCGCCCTGCCAACCGCCAGGACCGAGAGGATATCCGCAGCTAGGCCCTGCAAGGTCGGCTGTGGCTAATTTTTAATCCACAGATTACGCAGATTTCCGCAGATTAGGCAAGCAGGAGCCGGGAAAGCAATTTTTCAAGGTCCCCAATAAATAGCCCCTAAGTCAGTTCGTCCATCCGCGTACCGACCCACACGTCCCGGAACTGCCGCACATAGTCGTCGGTTACCTTGATGTGCCCGTTCTCTCCCCACCGCTTACCCCAACTGTTACGCAGCAACCAATGCCGAGTACCCTTGTCGTAGACGACGCCGACAAGGATCATGGCGTGCCACTCGGTGGTTTCGTTCCCACCGGGTGGAGCGAAGACGTCCATACCGCGGGCCTGAGTGAAGGCTCGATCGATGGGGGCGCCGAAGACCACCGGATGATCGGCCCGGATGGCAAGCTCGATCTCCTTGAGCCCCCGCGTCGAGCCGACGGAAGTCACTCGGTAGAAGCCTTTGAGCCGGTTATTACTGGCCATCGTGTAGAGGTCCAACGCCGGGGACTCGAAGACGGCCTCGGTCGTGTCCTTGTAGGGAAGGTACTTCTCCTCGACGACACCGATCTTCCGCAACTGGTGGGCGGCGGCCCGTAAATAGGAGCCTCCGTCACGATCCGTATCGCCCGTGTAGTACCTAGCGGTCCAATAGAGGAACAGGCGACTGAGCTGTTCGACCCTGTCGCCGCCTGCGAGACCGTCGAGGATCTCCAGCATGTCGCACCAGCTGGTGGCGGTACACGAATTGATACGCCCCTGGTCGCTGATGGGGGTATGCTCCGGGATGATGTGGTCACGGCCTTCCCGACTTGCGCCCGCCTTCTGGCGCATCGGCTTCTCGATGCGGGAGAAGCTGCGATCCAGGGAAGACCAGTCGGGCTTGCGGTGAACCCCCGCCTTGTGGTCGAAGATCCTCATCTCCCGGTCGTCGAGCTGACCGCCCGGACGGGTAATGACGCCATCCTTGTGTTCAGTGATCGATACGCTCATTGCATTCCCTCCGCCGGGCACTGGTTGGCCTCGGTACAGCTCTTTGCGTTCGCTATACACTTCGGGTTGAGAAAAATGCGACCTTCTCGTTGGGCCGTCTTGCAGGTGTCCCGGAAGTGCTCCCCGCGCCGGTTCACCCACATCGGGTCACCGGCTCGGTCCTTGCACTGCATGCGTTTGAGATTCTGTTCCGCCTTCAGGCAGTAATCCGTATCCGTCGGCGTGGGGGTCGGGGTCGGCTTCGCCCCCTGCCCGCCGCAGCTAGTCAGCAGTAAGAAGAGCAATAGAAAAGGGAGTAGTAGAATTAATCGTTGTTTCATATGAGCTTTCACCTTATGTAAAAAAGCAACCTGTTTTCAAGTGCACAAGTACTTGAAAAATAATGCGAAATGGAAAGTCAATTTTCACTAAAAATTGCCGGGAAGGCAATTTTCTCGAGGTTTTTAAAGCCAGAATGATAACAGGGTACTTGCTTAGGGGCACCTTGAAAAGCTTGCCCGCGCGGGTCTTGCTTTGGGTGTAGGTTGCGTTAGCCGCGCGGGGAAACGTCTCGGAGGGCACGACGTCGAACGCAGCGTAACACAACACGACGCCTTCTCGGGCCGCACCAAATAACGCCGGACATGCTGTTTGGGGGACCGGACGCGACGCTTGCGGGTGCCCAGGGGGTGTCCTTTGTGAGCGGTAATGATGTAGACTTCATTGCACGCCACGGTGTCCTTCGAGAATCGCTACCAGCTTGCATTCGACAACACCTCACAAGGAACCTTGAAAAATTGCCTTTCGCCCCTCGCTCCCTCGCTACGAACCCATAAGCCGGACGGGCTCTGAAAATTCGAATGAAGGGGACTGTAAATGAAGCCCAATACCAATCCACAACCTTCTTCGCTATCTTTGAAGACGGACGATATTGCGCCCGCGATTGAAGATGCTCAATTGTTGCTTCAACATGTCGCCGAGAAGGGTATTGCACTTGATGAACATGACATCTCAGTCTTGGTCGAAGCGAAGTTTTCATACCGAGAAGGCACATTGAGCGCAGAGCGGGAGCAGTTATTTTGGCGATCCCTTACGAATGTGACACGTGCCATAAAACCCGTGACAATCCAATCCCTGAGAGCGATACATCAATCCCCTAAAAGAAAGAAGTACATGGAGGGAAATATTGATAAAGTTGCGTCACACTATAGAGGTGTTGCCGTTTTGTCAGTCATCATCTTACTTGTCGTTCAGATCTATTTGATCATCGGCGTCACGGCAAAAACGAAATCGAGAGAACTGTTTGAGCAAAAAGAGGAGATTAGGGCGAAAATCGCAGAAGTCAGGCATCTCAAAAAACTGACAGACCAGAACCTGGAAGATGACCACACTATCAAAGCGTTAAAAGTTCAATTCAAGGAGATTGAGCAAAAAGAAGATGCAAACTATGCGCTGCTCACAAGTTGGAATAAGATATGGTTGACTCTCCTCTTTAAGGACGAGTTTCAAGGTAAGCTTAGAGGGTATCGTGAAACAGATTACGAAACCCAATTTGCGATGCTGGAAGATGGGATTGCACAGCAGGAAATGTCCATACGGTCACAGAGTGAACATGCAGATAACGCGGCTCAAGAAACATCCGTACAATTAAAAAATGAGCCCACGGATAGCACAAAACAAGACGCAAACAACCAACGCGAACGACTTAAGACGTTAAAAGAAACATTGCGAGAAAAACAGCTCGAGCGGGAACATGATATAACACGAAATCGGTTCTTTTTGAACACCTTTTCTTCCGCATATGTGACTATCGCTCTGGAAAGATATCTACTTCCTTTGCTCTATGGTTTGTTAGGTGCAATCTTCTATGTGTTAAGGACCTTATCGCGGGAATTGGAGAGTCTTACCTATTTACCACTGACAGAAATCAATTATCGGTTACGTATTCTAACCGGGGCACTTGCGGGGTTGACCGTCAGTTGGTTCTTTACGGGAAATAATCTCAGTGCTGGCCTTTCCGGCTTTGCCGTATCATTTCTAACCGGCTACAATGTGGAGCTTCTGTTTTTTTTAATGGATAAAATGATTTCACAATTGACAAGCAAAAATTCCAGTTCGGAACCTGCCCCATCTCAATCACAACCGGCAGATAAGGGTTCCGGTCTGAAACATGTCACATCTCAATCGCAACCGGTGAGTAAGGGTTCCGGTTCGGACATGCCTCAATCACAACCGGCGAATAAGGCTTCCAGTTCGGAACGTACCCCATCTCAATCACAACCGGCAAGCAAAGACTCTCAAAAATCTTGAGTCCGGTCCCCCAAACAGCGCCGAATCATTCAGGATTGCTGACAGTCCCCACCCCGTTTCGGCTCAGAGGCTGTCTAAAAAAGGGCCGTAGGCCAGAGTAGGCGGTAGGTTGGGTTGAGGAACGAAACCCAGCTTTTAGGGGCAAGCCTGGTTTGCTGGGTCTCGTCCCTCGACCCAGCCTACCGGCTTAAAATCAATGGGTTAGTTTTTAGACAGCTTCTTAGGGGGCGTTCTCAATTAACAGATTTTCTCTCGTTCCCACGCGCCGCGTGAAACATAAACCCGCGCGCCGCAGATGTCTCAAACCGCTGCTGCATGGGCCTGATATTGCTTGTTCATGAGGGATTCGAACCAGTTGAGGCTACCACTGGTACCTGGATTTCGACCGATATTGCTGTGGACGTTTGCACCGATCCTGTTTTCGACATAGATTACGGATTCCATGGCAAACCGTGATAATATAAAGCGTGTTAGACCCTGGTAGCATCGCTTAGGAGGTACCCGATGAACAAAAAATATATTGTGCGTCTGACGGAAGAAGAACGGGCGCAGCTCAGCGAGTTGGTCAACAAAGGCCAGGCCGCAGCATACAAGATCAAGCACGCAAATGTTCTGCTCAAGATTTAACGGATTGAATGATGTGCAAACCGCAAAACCTGTTGCGAATTCGTCAATAACCTACGCCAACGCTGTGGAAGGGGCCCGGAAGCCGCACTGGAGCGCAAGAAGCAGGCTCGCCCGTCACGGGAACCGATTCTGGATGGCGAGCAAGAAGCACGTCTCATCCAGCTGGCTTGTAGTGAACCCCCAGCCGGGCGTGCGCGGTGGACATTGCGGCTGTTGGCCGCAGAGTTGGTGACCCTGGAGGTGGTGGAGTCCATCTCCGCACCAACCGTCATGCGCGCCCTTAAAAAAACCAACTCAAGCCGCATCAGCGTACCTGTTGGGTGATTCCACCGGCGCAAAACGCCGAGTTTGTTGCCTGCATGGAGGATGTGCTGGAAGTCTACCGGCGTGCGTATGACCCCAAACGCCCGGTGGTCTGTCTGGATGAGCAGCCGGTCCAGTTGATTCAGGAAACGCGCCAGCCGCTCCCCGCCGAACCGGGTCAGCCGGCGCGCTACGATCACGAGTACGAACGGGTGGGAACAGCCGTTAACTTTATGCTCACCGAACCCTTGGGCGGACGCCGTAAGGTCAGTGTACGTTCCACCAAAACGGCGCTTGATCTGGCCGAAGGTCAAGACGCTTACATAATGCACCGGCAGGAGTAGTCAATTGTGGGACAATTTAGTCTACCCGGCCTCGCTATTACAAACTATCCACCGAGCAAAGCGCGGCGGTTGACCGCTTAAGTCCACACCTTCGGTTGATACTTCGGTCAGAACGGTAACTGCGGCGACAGACTTTTAAGCACCGCTGTGCACTTCGAACTGGCGCCGGCGATTCACCACCGACCAGCGAAGCTCGACTCCACTTTTCATAAAGCGAGAAATGACTTGACGAATTATGAGCTTTTTTTGTCATAGACAGAAGTGCGGACGAATTTGGCTGAAATTTGCCCGAAACTGCGATGAACAGGCTGGAGGTTTGCTGCGTTTGGTGCGTGTGCCCATCGACCTCTTCCAGACTTTTGGCGTCTGAATTATCGCCTTGCTCGAGCACCGGCACAAACTTATTGCCCCATCTACCCGACTCGCTTTCTATGCCAGGATCTTGTTGTTTTATACTGCACGGAACAATCCGAGCGTTCCCGCCGCCGCCCTCTCCCGGAGTCGTTATTGTGAAAGCGTATAGCGTCATCGCTGATGGTTCTGCCAGCCCGACGCGTACTCAAAGAGGCGTGTTGGCCAGCAAGTAGATGTCGAGAACAGGGTTAGGAGATTTCCCCATGACAAAACAGCAAGGCTTTTCCCGACTTGAAGATCACGGGTTAGCTAACAAACGCCACGGCGGATATTCCGATGTTGGTGATTGTGCGATCAGTGGTGCTGACGTGGGGAGGCGATCAGTTTGGCGAAAGACGCGGGCTGCAGGTAATGGCCGTTCATATTTACCGCAATGGCGTCCGTCTCGCGGAAGTTATCCACAGGCGATCTCACGCCGCAACGGGCTTTCAAGCGATGCTGCAGGTGGACCAAAGGAATCTCCTGAAACCACGGGGTGAGGTCATCGCAGTGGTGTTAAAACCGCCAAAATTATATTCCTTATAGTCGATGCGTGGAGTGACATCGCCTGGTCAACCCGGGAGGCGGCAGGAAAATCCAACTTGACATGCATCTAAGTGGTTAGAGTTACTCGAGTTGATGATGGGTTGGCATTGTCACCTTGATGCGATATACTGTCAGCGCAGGATTGCCCACAGATCGTCAGGGTGGGGTATGCTGGGACTCAAAGGAATAGCGTGCCCTGTACAGGTGATCAAAGGCATGATGGCGGACAGGAAGTTGGTGTTATTGACCATGACGCTGCGAAGAAGGAGGAGTCGATAAGGCATGGGCGCTTGGAAACCAACACTGGATCACCGGCGGGCAGCGCTTTTAACCGCGAGCAGTGGGCGGACTGCGATGAATTTCGAGCACCCTTGACCGGCGATCAGACAACGCTGCATTCAGCATATAACCGCCATGATGCACCCGCGTTTCGCACCGTGAACCTTCTGGGGAGTGGAAAATCGGCTTCATTGGCGCCTCGACGTGGTGTTCCGGGAGGACGCCAGCCGCATTCGCAAAGGTCATGCACCAGCCATCATGACCGCGATCCGACACCTGTGCATGAATTTGTTTGAACGCGAGCCCTCCTCCCTGCGCCTAGCACAGAAACGACGCCGAGCCGCTTGGAATGACGAGTACCGCGCTAAGGTCGATGCGGATAGAACTTATACCTTTGCCCTGCCAGCCCTCGATGACAACCGAGGCACTCGCTGATAGAATACCGCGGCCTGGCCCGGTGTGACGGCGCGCTGGGGGCGCGCGAAGCGGACCCGACAACGGTCGTCCCCCAGCTCGATGAGCGTACAGTCTGGAACTGTAGCGACGTAGCCAACCACCAGGCGAAACGGAAGAACAGGCTCGGCGACGATCAATGCCGCCATCAGGTAGCCCTGCTCGCGGAAGGCAGCAGTGGTGTGGCCCTGGACCAGGATCGGGCGGAGTCGCGGGCCACGAACCAAGGCGCCTCGACCTGGCCCGCCAGGCCGCCGATACCCAGTCCCCGGCGCTGGCCGATGGTTATGGAATGACCTGGTGCTCATACCTGGCGGCGGGGTCTCCATCATTGGGTACGCCTTGGTAGATAGCGGGCAAGTCGGACGCCGATAAAGCAGATGCCCGTACTGTCCTTTCTCTCGGCCGTCGGCAGGCCGGCGCGGCGGGCGATCGCTCGGACCTCGTGTTTGTTCAGATTACCGAGGGGGAACAGGCAGCGGCCGAGCTGCTCCTGTCCGAGCAGATACAGGAAATAGGTTTGGTCCTTGTTCGCGTCCGCCGCGAGTCTCAGGTGCCAGCCCGCACATGGTCGCGGGCGACGCGGGCATAGTGACCGGTGGCGATGCGCTCGGCGCCCAGATCCAGGGCGTGATCCAGAAAGGCGCGGAACTTGATCTCCCGATTGCACAGGATATCCGGATTCGGCGTGCGGGCGGCACGGTACTCGGTGAGGAAACGGGAGAACACCCGGTCCCAATACTCGGTCGAGAAGTTGACCCGGTGCAGATGGATGCCGAGCAGCGCGGCGGTTTTAGCGGCATCCTCCAGGTCTGCGGCGGCGGCGCAATAATCGGCGGTATCGTCCTCTTCCCAGTTCTTCATGAACAGACCCTCCACCCGATACCCCTGCTCCAGCAGCAACAATGCGGCGACCGAGGAGTCCACGCCACCCGACAGCCCGACCATGACAGTGGGCCGGTGGGCAATCGGGGCTTGGACATCCTGGGGCATAAGGTTCGGATCCTGATTCACGGTGGTCGAGCTGATACCTGCTTGGCACACAGGCGGTGATCTGTTATCAGTTAGCATTATCTAGGGCGTGTTGACATTTGGCCCGTAGGATGGGCAAAGCGGAACCCGTCCATCCGGATGGCCTCGGGCGCTGGCAGTGTGCCGGGCTTTGTGAACCGCGGCTCCTGGTCGGAAGGCAAAAAAGGCGGAGCGTGCCCATCGAATAGCGATGGGCACGCTGCGCTGTGTACCCCCCTTCAGGCAGTCGCGGTTTGGATACCTCCGTGGAGACCTGAACCTTCAAACCACCCTGATATGGAGCCTTATCTTGCAGAACGTGTCTAAAACTAACACATTGATTTTCGGCTGGCTCCCCAGGCTCCAGCGTGGGAGCAGATCCCGACGCTCCAGCGTCGATTAAACGCCTCGGTAGGCTAACCGCCAACGCCGATCAGCACCGAGGAGCTGCGTCCGCTGGAGCGGACAAGATAGCGTTCCCACGCTGGAGAGACTGTGAAAGTATTCCTGGATTTTCAGATCCAAAGGGACAGGACGACACAATTTCCCTAAATTGAGCACAAAATCTTCCTTCTTATCCCATGTGGTATAGGATTTAGCGTGGAATATGGCGGTCTCACCCCGCCACTTCCGGGGGAAACGAATACTTTCACACTGAAGAAAAGGACACCCATTTTATTTCCCCTATATCACCGACGAAGAGGACATGGCGAATCTCTTTCTCGCCCTCTAGTCCTTGCGCAGCCGTTCATGGTTTCCGAAGTCCGTGCGTGATATTCGTGCCTTCCGCATTGAGCAGTGGTCGGACTTCACCGCAGTGGTCAAAAGCTGATACAGCGGATTTGACATCTATACCAGAATATAACGTAAAAGATATACATCGAAACGAGTGTTGTTAGCTATCTGGTGGCTCGACCATCGAGAAATATAGTTGTCGCAGCTCACCAAGCTTCTACATCGGATTTTTGGAGTTATCTTGGTGATTACGTCGTGTTTGTTTCAGATATTGTTATCCAAGAAGCATCAAAAGGAGATGAATCGCAAGCAAAGCTTCGGTTACAGAGAATACAAGCATTTCAAGTGCTTGAGATTGATGATGAAATAAAGGAGCTTGCACGAAAATTTCTTCTGGGCGAAGTAATCCCGAAGAAATGTCCAGAGGGTGCACTTCATATAGCGGTCGCCGCATCTAACGGGATGGATGTTATTGTTACCTGGAACTTCAAACATATAAACAACCCTTCTGTTCGAAAGAAGGTGAGGGAAATCGTAGAAGCTCATGGGTGGGCATGCCCGGAAATTTGTTCTCCAGAAGAGTTCCTGGGAGATAATGTATGAACGATCCAATTATTGAAGAAGTCCGCCGTATCCGAGACGAGCACTCGAAGAGATTTGACTACGATCTTGATGCCATATGCGATGACTATAAAACACATCAAGTACAAGCAGGGGGTGGCTGGTACGATTCCACCCAAAAATGGCAGCTAGCACTTCGCTCCACCGGACCGCTGTTCCGCTGTCGCTCCGCAGCGACCGGTGAGATTGGTCGTTAGCCGCCAGAAGTTTTGAGTGCCGGCAATGTGGTGCAAGGCAGAGAAGTCGGTAGCCTGCGGGAAAGGCCGTTTGGGCATTGTGTGGTTCAGCCGGCGCGTCCATTCAAGTTCCATGCAGTCTTCGAACGAAGGTAGTCCCGGTCACGTATGGCGCGCTGACTGGAACCACGCTTCATAGTTTGGAAGGGTGGCTAATGTGGTCTGTCCCTGATGTATCCCCACATTATTTCCATATAAGACAACAAATTGTAGCCGGATTTGATGGGCACGCCCCGCTTTGCCCATCCTACGCTTTGCGTCCTTTGTCCCTTTGCCCAGCCTGCGGGATGGGCAACCGTAGGATGGGCAAAGCAAGCGCCCATCGAGAGGGTCCCAGGGTTGGGCCGTCCCCCGGAGGTTTCCGAACCGCGACTGCTTGATCGGATGCACCAGGCGTAGCGTGCCCATCGACCTTCCCGGAAGAGCTGACGGATGCGGCTATACTCGCGGCTGTTCCTCGCATGGCTGTTGGTAGGGCCGGCAAGCTGCCGCGAGGTGCTCAATGAGCTGGTCGGCAGGATCGGGCCGCCCGATCAGTGGGTCGCAAACGAGCATGATGTCCTCCTTGCCGGCTGACGCCGAGGACGGATTTTGTGGGGATACCTCAGGGTCTGTCCCTATTTTCCCTTGTTCGATTTCGAGTTCGTAGGATGGAATTATGAGTGGGATGAGTAGAAGGCGGTAGCAAATCGCAAAAAACACGGTGTTACCTTCGAGAAGCTGGCACCGTCTTCCGAGATCCACTTGCTGCTATGGGCGCTGACCCCGACCATTCGTTTGGCGAACAACTATTTTAGACTCGATAGAGGAACAACTAAGAAATGCCCCTGTTTCTGAAAGATCGAAACAAAAAGAGATTGCGACTAAATAACCTATCAAGCTGGGAGTTGCAGGTCCCAAAATACCGTGTTTTCTACGATGTTGATCCGGAAAAGAAACATGTTGTGGGCACCTTGAAAAATAGGTGTTTTCACCAATCAGGCTATTCTAACCCGTTGATTATTCAAGCGTGCTGTTGACGAAAATCGTATTTTTCAAGGTGCCCTTGTAATCAATGCGGTTGGTTGGAAAGAACACAATAAACTTTATATTCGGAGCCAGGAGTACTGCATATGAGAACGATAGAATTAACTAGTGGCTCGCTTAACCTCGAAGACGCACTAGATCTTGCAAGCCACGACAATATCATCTTAAAGGCAACGGATGGAAGAGAGTTTGTTCTGGCAGAAATGGATAATTTTGATCGAGAGATAGAGTTGACCAGAAAAGATCAAGAGCTAATGAATCTTCTGGATCAACGATCTAAAGAAAGAGGAGTACTTACTATTCGGCAAGCTAGGCAACAGCTTGGTTTGCTGTAGATCAAGCGCTAAAAACGTCAACTACATTAAAATCAAAGCTCTGGTTAGAGTGCAGCCTGTCTGCCTGCTGCAACCTTTTTGATCCGCAGATTGCGTAGATTCTCACAGATGAAAACGAAACAATCTATGAAAATCTGCGCAATCTGCGGATCAAAAAGGGGCGAGAAATTTTTCGCCTCTACTTCACAGTCAGCAGCCATGGCTTCATTGAAGCTGAGATTCCGGCAATGCGCGGTTCGCTGCCTGCCCCATCCCTGAGGCAGTAGACAGGTGCTTACCGCATCCCACGTGAATTTCCGGGGGGAAGCCGGTAGGATGCGGTAAGGAACGAATCGCATCGATCGCAGATGCGGTTCGCGGCACTCACTGCTCATCCGGTGTGAGTTTTCGCGGACGCACTTAACCCGAGTCCAAGATATGACAAAGATCTTGCCGATCACTGCCGCCTTATCTCTGGTGCTTGCCGCCGGGGCGCGGGCCGATCTGTTTCTGAACCAGGAGCAAGAGGCCTACGCGCACTTTCAGGCCGGCGATTACGGGCAGGCCGCCGCGGGTTTCGGCGACGATTACCGGCGCGGCGTGGCCCTCTATCGGTCTGGACGCTACCAAGAGGCCGCCACTGCCTTCAGCCAAGTACAGCGCTCGGCCGCGAAAGAGGACGCCCACTACAACCTGGGCAATGCCCGCTTCCGGCTCGGCGACTTCGCAGGGGCAGCGACGGCCTACGAAGCCGTGTTGAGCACCAATCCGAACCACGAGGACGCCCACCATAACCTGGCCCTGGCCCGGGCCATGCTCGCGCGTATCGAGCAGGAGTTATACGAGAAGGCAAAGGAAGCACAGCGGAATCAAGCGGAAGAGGAGCGCCGGGGGGACGAAGGACAGGAAGGTCAGGAGCAGAAACGGCAGGAACAGGAAAAACAAGCGCAGCAAAAGCAAGAACAACAAGAGCGAAAACAGGAACAGCAGAAACAGGAACAAGAACAAAGGCAGAAGCAGCAGGGGCAGAAGCAAGAGCAGCAGAAACAAGAGCAACAACAAGGGCAAAAGCAGGAGCAGCAGAAGCAAGAGCAACAACAGGGGCAAAAGCAGGAACAGCAGAAGCAAGAGCAACAACAGGGGCAAAAGCAGGAACAGCAGAAGCAAGAGCAACAACAGGGGCAAAAACAAGAGCAGCAGAAACAAGAACAGCAACAACAGCAACAGCAGCAGGAATCCCAACAGCAAAGCGGATCGGGACAGCAATCCTCAGAGGGTGAGCCGAAAGAGGACAGCGAACCGAGCGACGGAGAGCAGACGGAGGATAGCGAGCGGGCGAAGGGCAAAGCGTCCGAGCAGGAGCAGAAAGGCAAGTCCGAACCCGAGACCACTGAGCCCCAGGAGGGTCAACAGAAGGAGCAGGAAACCGAAGGCAAAGGCAAACAAACGGAAGAACAACAGGAGGCCGAGTCCGGCCCTGAATCCGATCAGGAACAGAGGCAAGCGGAAACCCAAACGGGCGGTGAAGAACAACGCGAGTCCCAGCAACAGGAGGGCGGCCAGGAGCAGCAGAAAACCTCCGAAGAGGAAACTGGCGGCGAGCAACCGAAGGATCAGTCCGAACAGACCGGATCGAACGAAGAACGCCGGGATGAGGAAAGCAAAGGAGGGGAGGAGTCGAAGCCCGAAGACGCGGCCGCCGGTGACCAGGAACAAAAGCCCGAGCGGGAGGCCGCTGGGGGTGAGGAAAAGCAACGCCCCGAGCAAGGGAAGGGTGAGGAGCAACAGCTGGAAGTGTCCCCCAGCGAGGGTGGCGAAGAGGAAGGGCGGGGAGAGGGTCAAGGTCCGGATACAGCGCAGGAGACGCCCGGCAAGGCCGAGGAGCGCCCGGACCGGCAGCAGACAGATGACCGTGGGGCACGACCCGACCGGTCACCGCAGGACGGACTGCCGGATGTACCGCCGGAAGGAAGCGCGGCGGAGGCCGTCGATCGTTTCGATCAGCTCGGCGAGCAGCCCATGTCCGACCTGGAGCCGGATGCCCGGCAGGCCGCAGCGGCCGCGCTGGGCGGATTGCCGATACGCGGCCCCGGTCTGGCCATCATGGAACAGCGCCTACGGCAGGTGGAGGGCGATCCTTCTTTACTGATGCGCAACCAGTTCATGCTTGAGGAGATGCAGTTCATGCGCCAATCCGGCGGTCCCCTGCAAGAGAGTCGGCCTTGGTAGCGTTTTCTGTTTTAACTACGAATCACGCGAATTACGCAATTGATCCAGGAAACGCGCCTGCCTCTCCCCGCCGAACCGGGTCAGCCGGCACGCTACGATTACGAGTACGAACGCGCGATCCGGGGTCTCAAACCCACATTCGTTTACAAAGAGCCCAGATTATCTGCAAACGGCTCTAGGCCGACAATTCACACCGCTAGTACCCCGATCCGCTGATAGTCGACCCCTACCACGCGGCAATCACGCCACCGATGAACGCGCACAGCAGCGCTGCCAGAAGCAATAGCATCGTGTACATAACCCACATGGCGTGCTTTTCGGCCCGCCGCCGGTGCGCGTCACAGTGCCGGCAGGCAATGGGTCTTTCGTCCCCAACATACTTTCGCGTTTGCCCTGGGGGCATAACGAAAGGCCGCCACCATCTCCCTTCATGTCCCGCCAGCGGCCACATGCTGACCACGGCGAGCACGACGGTCAGCATCAAAAATAGCGTGCAGGTCCACATCCACCCTTCGACCTCGTGCCACATCCCAGACGAAGGACCCCCGAGGGCTTGGAGCACGAAAACCAACAAGACACCGGCAACCGCCAGGACCCAGCTGGCCCTTTGGTCGTGCTGCAATTCCGCCTGGTAGAAATGCTCCGTCTCCCGCTGGAGGTACTCGATCTCGAACGGGGTCGGGTCGCCCTCGGCACAAGAATGCCCCGTATTCTCCTGTGGGCACGAATGGTTCGTCGATTCTGTTTTCATCTTGTTTGCCTTGTGCGTCAGTTCAGCTTGCGGGAAGCCCCACCTCCACTTATTCGTCCGACGGGAGTACTCGATAGCATATTTCCATGGCAGATGTGCTAAAACTGTCCCTTGTACGGCCTATGATAGCCATGTAGGTCGGGTTAGGCGCGCTTTTTGAAGCTAGGGTCTGTTGCGACGATGGGGCGCGCCGTAACCCGACATGAGGGTGGGGGGCTATGCCATGTCGGGTTACGCCGCATCCCTGTGGCTAACCCGACCTACCCGGCTTATATCAGTCCCGGAGGAACGGTGATGTCCAACGAGAATGATGCGGATAAGAGGATGGCAGCCCTCATGAAGGAGGTGGTAAATGACCTCGGCGTGGAGGTGAACGACAATCGGGCCCTCTACCATGCGATGGTGAGGATTTGGTGTACCTTACGAGGCAACATGCCGCTCCATGACCTATCCATACAAGGTTGTACGGCGCAATCTGGAAATAGTCAAAAAAGTCAGGGGGAAAGTGGCAGAGGTGCTCTCCCGTGGCAAAGACGCCCGGCAGCAGTTGGAAAAGACGAGAAAAGAGTATCCGGGACAGGTGTGCGCCTTCCTACAAGGAATCGAAGACTACCTGAAGGAGAGGTATGGTCCGCCATCGTTGGCCGCGCCGACACCGTCGGTCCGTTTCGATGACCGGCAATACTGGGTGTTCTGACGTCCGCACGAGCGGGCAGCCTCCGCGCCGCTAGCGAGACAGAGCGACAAGCTGGAGCATTGGCTCATTCGGCACTGGATTGTGCCTGACGAGATCAACGGAATTCAGATTCAAAGGGTGCCTCTCGCGAGGAGAGCTGGGCAAAGGCTTGGCCCAGGCCCAGAAAGGCGGCGGCGTCAAGGTCTTTGTGGCCTCTTTCACCGACAGCGTAAAACCCGAGTGGTCGGAGCGCGGAGTGCTCGTAGCCACCAAACTAACCAGCAACGACGACAGATGGAACAGTGTCAAAGAAGCGCTTGCAAAAGCCGCTCGGGAAAAAGCGCGCATTGTCGTCTTTCCCGAGCTGACCCTGCCCCACACCCTTCGTATGCGGCTCTGCCGGTGGCTAGCGGACGAGCACCCCGACCACCCGTTTCTTCTCGTCCTCGCCGGATCGTTTCATGTAAAGAGGAAACAGGGTCTACAACGAAGCACAGTTGCTCGATAGAGATGGCGGCCTTGTGCTCTCGCATACGAAGCTCACCTGCTACGTTAAGGGTAAAAGGACCGAAGACATCGAGTTGGGAAACCGGCTCGATGTCTTCGACACCCCCTCGGCTCGTTCGTAGTACCCATCTGTAAGGACTTCTGCGATGTGGGCAGCCACATCAAAGACCTGTGGAACTACGTGAACGCCGACTGGTTTCTCGTGCTGGCCTTCGGGGATGCCTCCAGCATCCATGCCCACGAACACCGCGCTAGAGATTTGTGGATTCGGTCCAACAGCTTTTGTGTCATCGCCAACTAGTACCTAGTTTCGGTCGATATTGCTAGTCGCCACACTGGAGCGGGTAAGCCAAATGTGTGAGCCAGCAGATACTATGAACTTGCAACATCGGTCGAAACTATGTACTAGTACCGAGGTATCCTCTTTAAAGGCGGTTCCCACCCTCGTCACGGGGGCCACCGGGAAGGTCGGGTGTCACCTGGTGACCGCGCTCCTTGAACGGGGTGTCGACGTCGCCCTCCTGACCCGCGACCCAAAAAGCGCCCGGTCCCTATGGCGCGGGCAGCGATTGGACATTCGCAGCGCGGATCTCACCGATCCCTCCACGCTGGTCGGGCGGCTCGACGGAATCGAGCTGGTCCTTCATCTGGCGAGTTACTCGCCGCCACCGCAAGCGCCCAATCTCTATCAAGCGGCGTCCCATTGGCCCGTAACGGCGGAAGGCACCCGAAATCTGGTGGACGCGGCGCTCGCGGCAGGCGTTCGGCGGTTTGTCTACCTGAGCAGTGTCAAGGTCATGGGAGCAGCGATCGGCAAGGGGCCGGTGGACGAAGCGATGCCGCCGGCGCCGGATACCCTGTACGGACGCGCCAAATTGGCGGCGGAGCGCAGCGTCTTGGCGGCGGGCGAAACGGGCATGCAGGTCTGCGTATTACGCTCGCCGATGATCTATGGGCTGACCGGAACGGGTAACATCGCGCGTATGATCGATGCGGTGGCGCGCAACCGGTTTCCCCCTTGGCCGAAGATCCACAACCGACGCTCATCCCTTCACGTGCAGGATCTCATCGCGGCGGCGCTCCTGGCAGCCACTCATCCGCGGGCCTGGGGCCGCACCTACCTGGTGACCGATGGCGAGGGCTATTCCACCCGTTGGCTGTATGAACGGATTCGCCTCGCCCTGGGCGAGCCGGTACCCGGATGGGCGGTCCCCTATTGGGTCCTTGCGACGGCCGCTTGCGGGGCCACCTGGTTGGAGAAAGGATTCCACCGGCGTATGCCCTTCAACCATGAAGCCCTGCGCAAGCTGACGGAGGATGCCTGGTTCTCCTCGGATCGAATCCGTACCGAGCTAGGCTTTACGCCACGTCACAACCTGGAACAGGAAATACCCCGTATGGTCAGGGAATACCTCGATGGGACCCGTTGAGCGATTCTGAATGAGTTGGCGCTGTTGGGGGACCGGAGTTGGCTGGAAGCGAGGCGGGTAGGTTGGGCAAAGGCGCGCACTGCCGAGCTGGCAGTCGAGCCGACAGCCCATAGCGCGCCGTGCCCAACAGGGGATAAAAGCTCGTAGATGCCCGGTTCCGATGTAAGCGCGTAGACACTCCGCGGCGCGGAACTTCCGCGTTCCCACGCGGCACGTGGGAACGAGAAAAAACAGATGGATCGATGGGCACGCTGCGCTTGGTGCATCCTAACAAACAGCTGCGGTGCGGAAACCGTCGTGGAACGACCGAGCCCTTGAGATCAGTTTGATGGGCGCTTGCTTTGCCCATCCTACGGGCGGCGCCGGTGCCGGCGTCTTAACGCAACACGACGACGCTATCCAGACCCACTCCCACGACTGCGCAGCAGGATCTCGAAGACGGACTCGCGCCCGATTGCCAATTGGTTCGTGATGTCCGCGGTGGCAACCGCGAGCATGCCAGGCAGGATGACATTGGGATTGCCGGTGAGCTCGAGCAAAGCGATCAGGGCGGCCAAGGGCGCCCTGAGGCTCGCCCCCATCATGGCCGCCATGCCGACCGTGGCGTAAAAGGCAGGCGAGGCCGTGTCCATGGGCCCAAGCATATCGAACAGCATGCCGAATGCCGATCCCGCCGCCCCGCCGATGAACAGGGTCGGTCCGATCAATCCACCGGGGACCCGCAGCCCCACCGCCGTGCCCGTGGCCGCCAGCTTGGTCAGGGTTAGCGCGAGCACCAGGCCCAGGCCGAGACCTTCCTTGCCGGCCAGCAGCCGGTCGAGGGTAGCGTAGCTGGAGCCCATGATCTCGGGGGTCCAGAGGGCCAAGATGCCGGTTACCAGGCCCGCCAGGGTGAAGCTCAGGCGGTTGGACCAGGTACGCGTGCGCACAGCGATGGCCTCGCACCAGCTGATGAAGCCGATCGCCAGTACGCCGATCGTCAATCCGAGCAGGATCAGATTCGGCAGCTCCCAGTGATTGTTCAGATCCAGCGGGGGAACGCTGAGGATAGGGTCCGCTTGCAGCAACAGCCGACTGATGACCGCACCGACCACGGACGCCACGATGATCGGCAGAAACCGGCTGACCTCATAACGTACCCGCAGCACCTCGACCACGAAGACGACGCCCGCCAGGGGCGTATTGAAGGCGGCCGCAATGGCAGCGGCCGCGCCGCTGGCCGCAAGTATGTGGTCCTCTTCGGCGGAAACCCGCAAGCGCCGACCGAGCTGGCTGGCGCTGGCCGCGCCGATATGGACCGCTGGCCCTTCCGTGTCTACCGCGTGTCCGGTGACGATTGCGGTAACCGCACCTCCCAGCTGGGTAAACAGATTGGTCGCGGGCAGGCACGCCTTTCCGGGAGTGTGCAGGTGGTGCAGTACGTGGACGACACCCACCTCGCGGTGCTTGGCACGCAGCCTGTCGAAGATCAGCCCGAGCAGGAGTCCACCGGCCACCGGCAAGAGGAGTCGCAGCCAGGGATCGAGATCCGGATAGCCCCCGCGTGCTCCCTGCGGCAGCAAGAGGAATTGGCCGAGCGCGATGGCCGCCCTGAAGGCCAGCACGACCAGGCTCGCCATTACGCCGCTGACCACACCGAGCAGCGTCAGTCGCAGCCACATCGCCCGAGCAGATGTCACGGTCTCAGGCTATCCCACATGTTTGGTACGGGTGCTCGTAACTCCCGATAACATCGAGCCGGCAGGATCCCCACGGAAAATTGGTCCGCAAATAAACACAAATGGCCGCAAATAAACGTAAGCAGACCAGTAACCATCGATGATAGCGAACCGATTGCGACCGATTTGCGTCAATTCGCGTTCATTTGCGGCAAAAAGACATTATCGGTGCAGCTCGTGTTACTCACCGCATCATTGATGCGGTTCGCTGCGGGTGTCCATCGATGCGGTTCGCGCCCCCTAATAGTGCCATCCTGTAAGACCAACCGCGCTCACCGCATCCTACATGACTATTCTTTGTATCCTGCGCGCCCTTGTGGTTCAACTACCCCGCCAGCCAGAGCCGGCAGCGCTTACCCTTTCCGCGGCGGCATCAGGTCCGTGATCGAGCCGCGTGCCATCTCCGCGGCAAAGCAGATGGTCTCGTTGAGGGTCGGGTGGGGATGGACGGTCAGGCCGATGTCCTCGTAATCCGCCCCCATCTCCAGGGCCAGCACCGTCTCGCCGATCAGCTCTCCGGCATTGGGACCGACGATGCCGGCACCCAGGATGCGCTTGGTCTGCGGGTCGAACAGCAGCTTAGTTTTACCCTCGTCGCGCCCGACGCCGAGGGCCCGGCCACTGGCGGTCCAGGGGAAGGTGCCCTTCTCGTAAGCGATACCCTGGGCCTTAGCCGTGGTCTCCGTCAGTCCCATCCAGGCCACCTCGGGGTCCGTGTAGGCCACCGCGGGGATGGTCAGCGGATCGGAGAGGGCGGGTAGCCCGGCGATGACCTCGGCGGCTACCTTGGCCTCATGCGTTGCCTTGTGGGCCAACATGGGATTGCCCACCACGTCGCCAATGGCGAAGATGTTGGGTACGTTCGTGCGCATGTGGACATCCACGGGAATGAAGCCCTGTTCGTCCACCTTGACTCCGGCCTTCTCGGCCGCGATGAGCTTGCCGTTGGGGCGTCGGCCCACGGCCACCAAGACCCGGTCATAGGTCTGCGTCTGCGGGGCCTGTTTGCCCTCAAAGCTGACTCGGATACCGTCGGAAACCGGATTCATCGCCGTCACCTTGGTGCCCAACATGATACTGTCGTAGCGCCGCTTGATGACCTTCTCCAGGGGACGTATCAGGTCTTTGTCGCAGCCGGGGAGCAGTTGCTCCATCAGCTCCACCACCTCGATGCGGGTCCCCAGGGCCTGGTAGATGGTAGCCATCTCCAACCCGATGATACCGCCGCCGACGATGAGCATCCGCTCCGGGATATCCGCCAGCTCCAGGGCGTCGGTAGAGTCCAGGACCCGCGGATCCGCGTGGGGGAAGCCGGGGATTTTTATCGGGCTGGAGCCGCAGGCGATGATGGCCTGGTCGAAATCGATCCCGACCCGACCCTCGCGGGTATCGACGGCGATGCGCTTCGGGGCCTCGAAGCGGCCGGTGCCCTGTACCACCCGGACCTCCCGTTGCCTGGCGAGCGCCGCCAGGCCGCCGGTCAGCCTCTCGACCACCTTGTCCTTGCCCGCGCGCAGCTGCGTAAGATCGATCTCGGGGGCGCCGAAGCGCACGCCCATGGTGGCTATCTCCGCCGCCTCATTGATGATTTGGGCGGTGTGCAGCAGGGCCTTGGAGGGGATGCAGCCCACATTGAGGCAGACCCCCCCCAGGCGGTCGTAACGCTCGATCAGGACCACCTGCTTGCCCAGATCCGCGGCGCGGAAGGCAGCGGTATAGCCGCCCGGCCCGGCGCCGAGGACCACCACTTGGGTGGCAAGATGGGGCGCAGACTCCACCGGCGGTGGTGGGGCCGGCCGTTCCCGTTTCGGGGGGGATTGGGCCGCCAGGTCGTCCTGCTCCACCTCCAGGGTCAAAATCGGATCGCCTTCCGAGACCTTTGATCCGACTTCGACCTTGATCTCGGTGATTTGGCCCGCCTCCGGAGACGGAATCTCCATGGTCGCCTTGTCGCTCTCCAAGGTGATCAGAGAGGCCTCTTGCGCCACCCGATCGCCGGGGGCAACCAGTATCTCGATGACCGCCACATCCTTGAAATCGCCGATATCGGGGACCCTGACCTGGATATTCGTACTCACGTGCTGTCTCTCGTGGTTGCCGGGTAGCCGAGCCCCTGAGGAGGGTGTCCAAAAGCCCCTCTCCCGCCGGGAGAGGGGTTGGGGAGAGGGGGTCAAAGGGCGAAGATCGATGCCTTTTGCGACACCCTCCTGAGGGCTCAAGCAAAATCTATTTCGATGATGTTCGGAAATCCGGGGATCAGGCCGCTCCGGCTCAACTCCCGATGCCGGTCGAAGCAGCGGACCTTACCGTCTTGGGCGCAGGTCCAGAACTCACGCGCCCCGCGGGCGAAGTAGAGTGCTTTCTTCTCGTCCATCTCCTGCTCGGAATTGGACGGCGAAAGGACCTCGATCACGAGATCCGGCGCCTCCGGATAGGGATTGGCCCGCCGATGACGCTCAAAGAACGCCTTTTCGGCCCAGGCAACATCGGCGACCTTGACCCCAGCACTGGTGAGCACGCTGCATTCGGAGATCACGCGACCCTGGGGCCCGAGCCTGGCGAGCCATTGGACAATCAGCGCCTGAAAGAGCCCATGCTCATTGGAAGCGGGCGTCATCTCCAAATGGCCCCACTGGTTGGTCTCCACCTT
This sequence comes from Candidatus Thiosymbion oneisti, assembly GCF_004359955.1. Classification (NCBI taxonomy): domain Bacteria; kingdom Pseudomonadati; phylum Pseudomonadota; class Gammaproteobacteria; order Chromatiales; family Chromatiaceae; genus Candidatus Thiosymbion; species Candidatus Thiosymbion oneisti. The sequence goes on along the minus strand of NZ_SMSC01000003.1, from coordinate 18,790 downwards.
GAAAGAGAGGTCGCGGAGCTGGGGATGGTCACAGATCTCCTGCCATTCCATATGAAGTTTCCGCGTCACGATCACCGGATTCACGGGCCAATTCTACACAGTAGGCTGTATCGGCGCAGCGTCTTTACCAGCTACCAGCTACCAGCTACCAGCTACCAGTCACCAGCTTCCAGCGGCTGGAAGCCGGAAGCTGGCGACTGGTAGCAGGAGGTAGGGAAAGTCGATTCCCGAAGCCCATGATATGCGCCCACCCGGCCTCGACGATGCCTTTATCGTGCAAGCGGCCAGTGGAACGAAAGCAAACGCAATTCGGGTTGGACAAGGCCGCCCGGTGCTTTGCTATGATGAGAAACGGCTCAGAACCCACACGCGGAGGATTGGAATGAACCGGGAAGAAATGAAAAAGCTGGCCGCCAAGGCCGCCCTGGAGTACGTGGACGAAGGCATCATCGGTGTCGGCACAGGCTCCACCGTGAATCACTTTATCGACTTTCTGGCCACCATCAAGGGCCGCATCCAAGGGGCCGTCTCCAGCTCCGAAGCATCGACGGCCCATCTGAAGGAGCGGGGGATCCCCGTAGTGGATCTCAACTATGCCGGGGAGCTCGAGCTCTATGTCGACGGCGCGGACGAATCGAACCCTCAGCTCCAACTGATAAAAGGCGGCGGCGGGGCCCTCACGCGCGAGAAGATCATCGCCGCAGCCAGCAGGCAGTTCGTCTGCATCGCCAGCGACGGTAAGCTGGTAGATGTGTTGGGCGCATTTCCCGTGCCGGTGGAGGTCATCCCCATGGCCCGCAGCTATGTGGCGCGGCAATTGGTCAAGCTCGGCGGCACGCCGGTCTGGCGCGAAGGGTTCGTCACCGACAACGGCAATCTGATCCTGGATGTTCAGAACTTGGAAATCATGGAGCCATCGAAGCTGGAGCAGGAAATCAACAATATCGCCGGGGTCGTAACCGTCGGTATCTTTGCCCTACGGCCGGCAGATGTGCTGATTCTGGGGACCGAGGGAGGCGCCAAGACCATTACCGCCTAGTCCGTATCTCACCGGGGATCCTTGCCCTGATGGAATGCTCGGAACCATTTAAAAATTGGCTCTTATGGATTCCAGGTAGTGGTAAAATTATAAGTGAAAAAGTAGAGCGATTCATCTTTTTGATCCCCTCTCCCGGCGGGAGAGGGGACATAGTAGCCAGTACCGTTGGTCATGTTATCACTTATACATTAGCCACTACCGGATTCCAGACTCTTCTATCCTCCCTCCCCGGCACGACCGTCGAGTCTGATGAGCACCTGTATGGGTGCAGGGACGCACCGGCAGGCGGCGAGCCGGAGCGGTCCGGCGGAAACTTTGGAGTGCGGCGGCGACCTTGTCCCGGCATTGGTAGCAACCCACGCTACCTGGTGTAACCGGGGGTGCCGGCAGGTACAGTGCAAACCCGCCGCCGCTTTGGATTTGGCGACGCCTCTATCCCCGGCCAGGCGTTGCGGCCAGGGGAAAGCGCCGTCGCCGCGGCGCGCGTGGAACCCGCTGCCCAGGTTCTCGGCAAGCGCCGCTGGTATCCCCCGTCGCTGAGGTTCGATGCGGTCGCGCCACTTTGCCGGCGCACGCCAAAGCAGTCCGGAATCCATAAAGAGCCTAAAAATTTACCACTACCCCTTGGGATTCGTTTTTATGCGCGCTCGCCCTGACCGTTTCAAGCCCTGATACCCTCGAAGATGTCCAGATACGCTTGGGCGGGCCCGGACCAGGAGTTGTCTGTGTGCATGCCGTTGAGTCGCAGCTGCCGGAAATAGGCCGGATACCGGAACCAGAGCCGGATGGCCCGCCGCAGGGCGGATTCGAGTCCTGCGGGGGTGGGGTCGTCGAACAGGAAGCCGTTGACTTCCTCGAAGGCCTGGTCCGAGTAGTTGGCATCGAAGACGCTGTCCGCCAGTCCGCCCACCCGACGCACCACCGGCACCACGCCGTACTGCATGGCGGTCATCTGGGTCAGTCCGCAGGGCTCATAGAGGCTGGGGATGACCATGATGTCCGCTCCGGCATGGATCTGGTGGGACAGTGCTTCGTCATACTCAAGGATCAGGCGGCAATCGGCGCTCCCGTCGCTGTGGCGCCTGATCTCCTGAAACAGCTCGTCGATCCAGGGTTCCGAGGCGCTCCCGAGCAGGACCGTCTGGCAGCTGTTCTCCAGGGCATAGTGGATGGTGTGACGCATCAGCTCCACGCCCTTTTGGCGATCGAGCCGGCTGACGATGGCGACGATCGGCTTGGCGGCCTCTTCCAGCCCCAGCTGCCGGCGCAGCTGTCGTTTGTCGCGGGCCTTGCCGGGCAGGTACTCCGGGCCGTAGGTCTGGACGATGTGCGGATCTGTCCGGGGATTCCAGGTGCCCTCATCGATGCCGTTGATCACCCCCCGGAGTTTGTGGCTGTGGGTATGCAGGGTCTCCTGCAACCCCATACCTTGATCCGTATGCAGGATCTCCCAGGCGTGGCGGGGGGAGACGGTGGTCACGGCATCGGCGTAGACGAGCGCGCCCTTGAGGAGATTGGCGGCGTGCGGCCGATCCCGATCGAGCAGCCGATCACTGGTCATCAGTCGGGCCGGATCCAGGCCCACGGCGCGCAGCGGGTATTCCCCCGCCACCCCTTGATGGGACAGATTGTGCAGCGTGTGGCAGACCCGCGGACGCTTGAGCCCCAGGGCCTCATAGACCTCCCAGCGCAGCACCGGCACCAGGGCGGTGTGCCAGTCGTGGCAGTGAATGATGTCCGGTTGCTTGCCGGTCTTCAGCAGAAATTCGAGGACGGCCCGGCAGAAGAAGGCGAAACGCCCCGGATCGTCCACTTCGCCGTAGATGCGTCCGCGCTGGTAGAACCCATGGTCGGAATGGGGATCGATGAAGAAGCAATGAATCCCGTCCACATATCCGGATTCGACACTGCAAGCTAGCCACTGGTCGTAGAAGGGGACCTGCAGGTCCTCGTAGGCCCGATGCAGACCCTCGATCAGGTCCGGACGCAGGCAATCGTATTTGGGTAGGATGACCTCGACTTGATGGCCCTGTTCGGCCAGCGCCCGGGACAAGCCGTGGATGGCCTCTCCGAGGCCGCCTACCTTGGCGACGGGCGCGCACTCGGCGCCGACTTGGGTGATATACATGACTATCCGCCTTGGCTAGTACAGCCGAAGTGTCTCAGATCCAGGTCCGGGAACAGGTTGTCCATCCTTTCCAGCGCGGCGAGCTGCTCGTCTCGAATCCGGCCGCCGCGCAAGGCCCCGGCTAGGAAACGGAAACGGGCAAGCTGATCGCGCAGGCGCGACTCACAATAGTCCGACCCGGCACCCCGCCCCAGGTGGAAGGTCCAGTCCGAGCTCTGAGCCAGCAACAGGGAACGGGCCGCCTGCCGCAACAGGCGGGATGCCCCATCCCGATCCGGCATCTGTTGGCGTCCGTTTACCAGGGCTGCGAGTTCTCCTGCTGCCTGGTGCAGCTGCAGATACACCCAACCCATGTCCGGACGCAACCAAGCACCATTATAGCCCTGCTCGCCCCAGCTGGAGGTCGCGGGACGAATTTCCCCCGCGGTCCCGTGCCGGTGGAGGTGCTCACCCAGGGTCACGGGTTGCATATCCCGTGCCGTGTCGAGGCAGCGGATCAGGGCGTCGATGAAGGCCGGTCCCTCGAACCACCAATGGCCGAACAATTCAGCATCGTAGGGTGCGACGATGATCGGAGGCCGAGCGGTGAAAGACAAGGACCCGAGCAGCCGACGGCGAGCCGCCACGAACCGCTGCGCGTCACGCTCGGCCTGATCCAGGGCAGCCGCAGGCTCATAGGGGGCCTTGGCATCTGTCCTACCGGTGACCCGGTGAAACTTCAGCCCGGTCGGCGCGGCCTTGACGCCCGGGGGGAGAAAGTCCGCCAGGAGGTCCGAGTCGCCCTCGTAACCGGGATCCCAGTGGTACTCGCGGTACAGCGGGTGACCGGGGTAGCCGGTGGTGGGGCACCAGAGCGCCTGCGCCGAGTCCGGATCGCGGCCGAAGACCGCAATTGCCTTGCCCGTCTCGCCTGCCGTACAGGGTGCGTAGACGCCGTGACGCGGGGGTGGCGATGCCTGTTGCAGCCCGTGGGCATCGAGGACCAGGTAGCGATAACCGGCCTGGGCGACCGCATGTTCGAGACCGGGATAATAGCCGCACTCCGGTAGCCAGAGTCCCTCCGGCGCATGGCCGAAGGTGGCTCGGAAATGATCCCGCGCTACCCGCAGCTGGGCCCGCACCGCCGTAGGCTGGCTGCGCAGCAGGGGCAGATAACCGTGGGTGGCCGCCGTGGTCATGAGCTCGACCAGGCCGCTTGCTTCGAGGGCCGCAAAGGCGGCGATGAGATCACCGCCGAGCTCGTCTAGGTAGAAGGCCCGTAGACGCTCGAGGCGCTCACCATAGAAGCAGGCGAGGGAGCGGCGGCCCGGCTCGGACCGCGGGTCCCCGGTCAGACGCCCCGCGAGCCGAGCGAGGCGGTCGAGATAATCCAGATAGCGCCCCGCCAACAGGGGATCCGCGAGCATGCAGAGCAGGGTAGGGGACAGGGAGAGGGTAAGCCGAAACCTGGACCCGCGCGCAACCGCCGCTCTGAGCAGCCCGAGCAGGGGCAGATAGACATCGGTAACGGCCTCGAACAGCCAGTGCTCCTCCAGGTGCCGAGGGTGTTCCGGGTGACGGACAAAGGGTAGGTGCGCGTGCAGCAGCAGCGCGAAATGACCGTGATGATGGCCGGGCACTGTCACCCGTGCCCGGCGGCCTCCAGCCACGCCAGCAGACCTCCGCCGACGGCAAGGGGCTCTAACGCCGAGATGTCGATTGGACGGCGAATGTAGAAGCGTCCGTCCGCGCCGACCGCGATCGGGTAGCCGAACAGATCGACCCTGGAGCCCGCAGCGGCGCGTCCCTGAACGATCAGCTCCGCGTGGATCTCCAGGTCAGGCAGCGGGGGCAAGGCCCCGCCGGACAGCACCGCACTGGACAAGGCCGCCCGGGGGTCGTAGATGGGTCCGGGCATATCCGCCGTCGCGGTGTCCAGCCCCGGCGACGACGGCAGCAAGGGTGGGGGCATATCCACCAGGTGGGCGCCGGGGGGAAGGTCGGTCGTCGGCTCCAGGTAGGGCACCGAATCCTGAGGGACACCGGGCGGGAATTCCGGTCCCCGGTCCTGCAACCATGTTTGACCCGGTGTCTCCCCCAGGGATTCGGAATACCCCGGCGGCGGCACATCATCCGGCTCCAGGTTTGGAAAGACGGGGTAGAGGGGCTCACCAACGGCCGCCAACGCCGCTTCTACGGGGACGTCGGAAGGAAACTCGGCCCTCGTCTCCGGGTGGGGAGCCGGGTCGTGAGGAATACCGGGTGAGAATTCGGGTCTCCAGTCGCGTAACCCTGCTTGGTCCGGGATCTCCTGCTCGGGCATCTCTGGGCGGGGTGCCTCCGTCAGGGGGGCAAAATGCCCTCGTGGTGCATTATCCGACTCCCCATAGGACACCAGATACGGGGGGACGCCGGGCGGGTATTCCGGTTTCCGGCTCTCTGGCTGTATTCGGCCCGGCACCTCTTTGAGGGTGTCGCAAAAGCCCCTCTCCCGCCGGGAGAGGGATTGGGGAGAGGGGGTCAAAGGGCGAAGATCAGTGCCTTTTGCGACACCCTCCTCTTTCGGGGGTGCGGAATGCCCCGGCGGCGAATCATCCGTCTCCAGGTCAAGCGCCGGATGCTCGAGGATACCGGACGGGGATTCCGGTTCCCGGTCCTGTAACCGTGCTTGGCCCGGCGTCTCCTCTGGGGGTGCAGGATGCCCCGGCGGCGGTGCATCATCCAGCTCCAGGTTGGGAAAGACAGGGTGGAGGGGCTCGCCGACAGCCGCCAACGCCGCTTCTACAGGCATGGCTTCGATCTCCTTCGGTTGCTCCGCCGTCGCAAGCGGTGCATTCCAGGCGTGCGGATTGTCCGGGACGGCTGTAGTCCGCGACGGGGGGAGCTGCCGGTCCGCCGACCGGACCCGGTTCGAGCGCGCCAGCAGCAGCCACCCCCCCGCGTCCGATTCCAGGCCAAGCTCGCAGCTATACTCAGCGCCATCTCCGGGCAGGGCAAAGCCGTCCTCGCCCGCTCCTTCCGATGCACCGGACCCCTGGGGAAGGCTCGCAACTATCTCGATGCGGTCTTCCCGATCCAGGCGGCACAGCCGCAGCACCTGGCGCAGGCCCGTCCCGTCGCCGGGAAACAAGCGGCGTGCCGCGGTGAGTGCTTCCGACGTGACATACCATTGGGCCTGGAGATACCCTGGGTCCCGGTCGTAGAGCACCAAGGCCGTCTCCTCGAGTCGGGGCGCAGCTACGCGGGAGATCTCCTTCGCCAGGGCCCGCAACGTCTGCGCATCCGACCTACTCACCTGCCCTTCCGGGAAGGCTGGAGATCCCTTTGCATCCGTGCCGAATCTTGATTTCATAACTTTGCAACCAGTCCTCTATAGCTGTTTTTAAAAAACGGACGTTCATGATGCTTGCTCCGCTATCGACATAGCTACAAGCCAATGCCATTAAGTTAAGCGTTACCGGTCAGCGAAAAAGAGGAAAAACGACGAATCACGCGAATCCGCGCGAATGCGCGAATGGATTCGCGCTGATTCGCGCGCTTCGTCGTTTTCTCTTCCGCATCCTGACCGACCACGACAAGCGATCAGCAGCTAACTTAATGGCATTGAGCTACAAGCCGCTCCATAACCTCCCGGTGCACGCAACAATGATCCAAGTCTAGTTCCTATGCAATCATCAGGGATCCAACAGTTAGCTTCTAAAGACTTTTGTGAAATCAACTTTTACTCCTTCACTTTCCACTATTTCCTCATGAAATAATTTTTTTCCTTCTTTATTTACCACGAAAATGCTTCTTCCATATGGCTCTATTGTCCACACAGTTTTAACGCCGGAGTTAACCAGAATTTTGGATTTTTCAAAAATTGCTTGAACACTTTGACTTGAAGAAATTACCTCAATCGCTAATATGGGTAAGTCTTTGATTTTTAATATATCTTCAAAAAAATTAGGTTGTATTTTTTCCTTTTTAAATACCGAAATGTCCGGTGTAAGACCCTTGTCTATATCCAGAGTCAACTCAGGTAATGGCTGTATGGAATTATCTTGTAATAATTGCCGCATTACTTGAACGCAAATATAACTATGGTTTAGGGAAGGCATTTCTTCCACCTGATTTTCCATAGCCTGAGTATTTTCAAGCATAGGGTTTTACCACTTGTAGTTACTTTAGTTTTTTAGACGCTGATGCAAGACCAACCCTCGCCCAAAGCTGCGCAAGCGAAGCGGCGCTGCTTTGAGACGATCAGCTGGAGCCTTTTGTTTAGCACACCATTCTCCCTCATCGGAGGCATTTAATTTAACGTTTTATCCGGGCCACTGATCTGGTAGCCAATGATAATGCTTCATCGAGAAGTTCTGAAATGTCTTTTTCGTAACGATGTGCATTTATAATATACGGAAGCACATCGGGATCAGCTATCCACAGTGAATACTCTGATCGTGACATCCCTAAATAATGATGTAAAGGTAGCTTGCTTGTTCCTGCGTGCCAAGAATCCACAAAATCATCGATATCATCAAGCAGCACCTCACCGTTGATGCATTTTTCAATAAAGCTAGACATCGATTTTTCTCCCTTTTACTGCTTCTTTGATCATAGCCCCATGTATTGGATCAATTACACCTAGATGGTGCCCACGTTTATTAAATACCTCGATTTCTCCATGCAGGTGGTCCCAGGTATAGATACGCTTTCCGTCGAAAGACCTCCACCTCTTTTCTCCAGAAAAAACGCCGAGATATTCACATGAATCCAAGAATGATGGCTTAGGTATCGGCACCGGCGCCATGTAAATCCCTCTATATCTGTCGCTAACGGTCGGATTCAATCGCCCTCGATGGCTTGGTCGGGCTTCCTGTCTTCTCCCCTGCCTTGATAGAGGCATCGCTCAAATCTTTGTAGTATGTAAAGAAGGTCTCAGCGATGTGACCGTAGAACAGGATGCCTCGGTTTTGGTGTTCGGGTCCCATTTTGGGAAAGGTGACAAGGGCAATATGTGTCTTGTCCGATAGCTGTGCAAATATCCCGTCAATACTCGTGAAATGTTCCTGCGATGGAACCATCACGATCTTGCTGTTTGGAACAAATTCTTTGAGAACCGCTTCTACTTTCTTGATGTCTTCTGACGAGCAGACTCTGTCTGTCGTCAGACGGGTGAAGGACGCCCCGGGAGGCAGAAGCCGTGACAGGTCTTGCTCACCGTAGGTAGTGGGGTTTTCCCGAAAGCATGTGCCTATCACCTCTCCCGCCGCGTGTTGGTACACATGGTTTGCGATCTTGAAATTCTCGGTGGGACTGCGGGAAAGGAAGTAATAGCCGTCGAAGGATTGCACCGACTTGCCGAGTTTCGCGATTATCCGGTGGGCTTGACCGGTCAAGCCGGCTTTCTTCTTTTTTCTCCATTCCCACAGGCGGTCAAGACCGAAACCGGCCAACAGCATGACAATGCCGACCACGCTATTCACGATCCAGTCCATCTAATTCTCTCCTAAGCTCAACCCCACTCAGCGGCCTTCCAGCACTACCAGGGCATGGGCGGCGACCGGATAGCTGTTCTCAGGCCAGGGTTCCTGTTCGTCCTTGGGCAGGATGTCCATCGGCGTCGCGCGGGCGGTGTCCAGCGCCAGATGCCAAGTGCGTCCATCCAGCGCCTGCAGCGCGAAGGTCTGGGACGCCTTGCCCATGTTCATCAGGATCTGCAGGTCCTCTTCGCCCGGCCCCGTACCTGCCAGGGTGAAGCCCAGGCTGTGGCTATTCGGATCGTCCCACCGCGGAGGTCTACCCTTGGGACCTTGCCAGCTGATGTCCGGCAACGACGAGCCTTCTCGCGGCTGCCCGCTCAGAAAATACCGGCGTTGCAGGCTCGGATGGCGTTTGCGAAAGGCGATCAGCTCCCTGACGAAGCGCAGCATATCCCCGTTACGCTCGAGAAGCGCCCAGTCGAGCCAGCCCGTTTCATTGTCTTGGCACCAGACGTTGTTGTTACCGCCCTGGGTGCGCAGCACCTCATCACCGGCCAATAGCATGGGAACGCCCTGGCTCAGAAACAGCAGGCCCAGGAGATTTTTGGCCTGGCGCTTACGCAAGGCACGGATCTCAGGGTCGTCGCTCGCGCCCTCGACCCCACAGTTCCAGCTCAGGTTATGGCTGCAACCGTCCCGATCGTCCTCGCCGTTGGCTCGGTTGCACTTGCGCTCGTGGCTCACCAGGTCCTGTAAGGTAAAGCCGTCGTGGCAGGTGATGAAATTGACGCTGTTGATGGGGAGGCGCAGGTTCGCCTGATAGAGGTCGCTGCTGCCGGCGATGCGGCTCGCTACCTCACCGATGTTGCCGGGGTCGCCGCGGATGAACTGGCGCAGGCTGTCGCGGTAACGCCCGTTCCATTCCATCCAGCGGTAGCCGGGAAAGGTCCCTACTTGATAAAGCCCCGCCGCGTCCCAGGCCTCGGCGATGATCTTGGTGCTGGCGAGCACGTCCGATAACTCGATCCCCCACAGCAGAGGCGGGTTGGGCAGGGGCTGGCCCTCCTCGTCCCGCGCCAGGGCGCTGGCCAGGTCGAAACGGAAGCCGTCCACGTGCATCTCGCGTACCCAGTACTCCAGGCATTCGATGATGAAGCGGGCAACCATCGGATGGTTGGCGTTGACTGTATTCCCACAGCCCGTAAAGTCCAGGTAGATGCTCTTGTCGATCTGATCGAGGATATAAAAGGTTTCATTACCGAAACCTTTGAGGTTGATGACCGGCCCGCCGCCGTCGCCTTCCGCGGTGTGATTGAAGACCACATCCAGGATCACGCCGATCCCGGCCCGGTGCAGGGCCTTGACCATATCCCGGAACTCGGTGCGGTGGGTGCCCGCTTCAGGTGAGGTGCAGTAACCGGGATGCGGCGAGAAAAAGCTGTGCGTACTGTAGCCCCAATAATTGGTCAGCCCCTTGTCCCAAACCTGCTCGGGTACGTCCTGTATGTCGAAGGCCATCACCGGCATCAGTTCCACATGGGTGATGCCGAGGGATTCCAGATAGGGGATCTTCTCGACGATGCCGGCGAAGGTCCCCGGGGAGCGAACGCCCGCGGAGGCGTGGCGAGTAAAGCCGCCCACGTGCAGCTCGTAGACGATCATCTGCTCGCCGGGCAGATACAGGGGGATATCTTCCTCCCAGTCATAGTCATCCGCGAGCACCACCGCCCGTGGTGAGTCGTGGGGTTTGACGCCCTTGCGTTGGCGTTCCCAGCGGTCCCAGCTGTCGGTGGTCACGGCCCGGCCCCAGGGGTCGACCAGCTCCACCCGGGGATCGAAACGCCAGCCCTGGCCTTGGGGGTCGTTGGGGCCATCCATGCGCCAGGTATAGTGGGTCCCCGGCGGCAGACCCACCACCAGCACATGCCAGGAGAAGAAGGTGTGATTGATTTCCGGGTCCAAACCGATAATTTGGAAGGGCTCCGGGCTGCGGGCGTTCTCATACAGCAACAGCTCGGCACCCGTGGCGTGCCGGCTGTAGACAGAGAAATTGACGCCTTCATCTCCGACCGTCGCACCGGCTGGATGACGGCGGCCGGGACGGGTCTCGTAAGGACCGGATGGTCTGCTCATCGCGAGCTCCGAACAGGGGTCAACGAAGGATTGCGAAGTATATCACGAGACGCCGGTGGCCCCGATCGAGGCGGGACGGACCATCAGGGCAAGTGCGTATAAACCTCTCCGGAGACCTCGCTAAATCCCTTTTTAATCCGCAGATTACGCAGATTATTTCGTTTTTCGGTAGTGCTCAATATGGAGTGATCGTGTAGTCATCCCATCGAAGACGGAAAAGACTCAGTAGCGAGTTCATCACTACACATTAGGCACTACCCGTTTTTCATCTGTGAAAATCTGCGTAATCTGCGGATAGATTTTAAAGCTGTCGTTACCAATCATTCCCCGGGCGCATAATGGTCAACGCATCGGACCGGCCCGGTCCAGTTTGCGGTAGCCGATCGCCTCGCTCAGGTGCGGGGTCTCGATACGATCGCAGGCCGCCAGATCGGCGATGGTGCGCGCCACCTTGAGCACCCGGTGGTAGGCCCGGGCGGATAGTCCAAGCTGTTGGAGGGCTTGGCCCATCAGCTGGCGGGTGGCCTTCCCCAAGGGACAGGTGCGGTCGATCTCGCTCGGGGTGAGCGACTGGTTGGATTTACCGGCGCGACTGAGCTGACGCTCACGCGCCAGCTCCACCCGGGCCCGTACCTGAGCGGAGGTCTCGACGCCATCCGCCGCGGGCGCATTGAGGTGACCGGCACTCACCTGCGGTACCTCCACGTGCAGGTCGATGCGGTCCAGCAGGGGTCCCGAGATACGGGCACGGTAGCGGGCCACCTGCTCGGCGGTGCAGGTACACCGTGAGCCGGCGTCACCCAGGTAGCCGCAGGGACAGGGGTTCATGGCGGCCACGAGTTGGAAGCGGGCGGGGAACTCGGCCTGGCGGGCGGCGCGGGAGATATGGATGTGGCCGGACTCCAGCGGCTCGCGCAACGCCTCCAGCACCCGCCGGTCGAACTCCGGGAACTCATCGAGGAACAGAATCCCCTGATGGGCCAGTGAGATCTCCCCCGGGCGCGGGTTGCCGCCGCCACCGACGAGGGCGACACTCGAGGCCGTGTGGTGGGGGGCACGAAACGGGCGCCGGCGCCAATCTCGCGGGTTGAAGGGTTCGCGTCCGCTCACCGAACGCACGGCCGCCGCTTCCAGGGCCTCACCCTCGGTCATGAGCGGCAGGATACCGGGCAGCCGGTTGGCGAGCATAGATTTGCCGGTCCCTGGGGGGCCGAGGAACAGGAGGCTGTGGGCACCCGCTGCGGCGATCTCCAGGGCGCGCTTCGCCTGCTCCTGACCCCGGACCTCCGCCAAGTCCGGATACTCGACCGCGGACGGCGCCAGATTCGGGCGCTCGAATGGGGACAGCAAGGCGGTACCGTTAAGGTGTTCGCAGACCTCAAGCAGGTGTTCCGCAGGATAGATGGTAAGGCCGCTCACCAGGGCCGCCTCGTCCGCGTTCTCGCGCGGCAGGATGAGCGCCCTTCCTGCATCCCGCGCCGCCAGGGCCGCCGGCAGGACACCGGTCACCGGGCGCAGGTCCCCCGAGAGGGCGAGCTCTCCGAGCAGCTCCAGACGGCCGTGCAGGTCACACTTGAGCTGACCGGATGCACCCAGGACGCCCGCGGCGATGGGCAAGTCGAAGCGCCCGCCCTCCTTGGGCAGGTCCGCCGGGGCCAGGTTGATGGTCACGCGGCCGATGGGAAATTGGAAGCGGCTGTTGAGCAGGGCGCCACGCACCCGGTCCTTGCTCTCCTTTACCGCCAGCTCGGGCAGGCCGACGATGGATAGCGCCGGCAGGCCACCTGCGAGATGCACTTCCACGGTGACGGCCGGGGCCTGGATTCCCTCCCGCGCTCGGCTATTGAGGACACAGAGACTCAAGTGGACCCTGGGACCGACTCGCTCGGGGACTCGCCCGAGGTGGACTGCCGTTGCAGTCCCTCACCGGAACCGGACCCTTGCTCCAGCTCCGCCACCCGCGCCTCGAGCCCTTCCAACTTCTCGCGGGTACGCGCGAGCACCGCCGCCTGGACATCGAACTCCTCGCGGGTGACCAAATCGAGTTTGGCCAACCCCCCTTCGAGGGATGCCCGCAGATTGCGATTGATGTCTTCCTGCAACGCCTGTAGGCCCTTGGGGAGGCTGTCGGAGAGGCGTTGGGCGAGGTCATCCAACTGTTTGGGGACCAACATATAAAGGAACCCTCGCGGCTTGTTGTCTGAACCCTATTATACACCCAACATCCGGGCGTCTTTCGGTCCCGCTACCAGTCGCTGGCAGGGGAGGGTGGGCTGTGCCCACCAGCTGCCGGCTGTACCCACCGACGGCTCACTCGGTTCCGATAAGACCGGGAGATAGTTTGAACCGCAAAGGCGCAAAGGACCCGGGGATAATCGCCGGCTTCCAATAGTTGGAAACCTCAACGAAGAGAAGAAACTACGAATCACGCGAATCGGATTCGTGCGATTCGTCGCTTTTCTTCTTAGAATCCGCAGATTGCGCAGGTTTTCGCAGATTAAGAATTAAGAATGAAACAATCTGTGAAAATCTGCGTAATCTGCGGATAAATATAGACTCATCCGGCTCCGATGAGACTGCAGAACAGCTCAGGTCGGATTTGAATATGGGAAAAACAGAGCCGTTGGACACCTGCAGGGAGTGCCCCTCCGGAAAACCTTTGCGCCTTTGCGGCTCAAAAATAGCTAACAGCCGGCGACTGGTCGCTGGAAGCTATAGCCGATGCGCGCCCGCCTTGAGTGCATCAGACCTTGAATGCACCAGAATGGTGCAACGATGTGGGGAAATTACACAGAGTGTTCGATCAGAGTGCACATCAGACCCTTGTGAATTAACGACATTTGCCACTCAGTATCGTTTTTCAGGAACAGCCGGATAGGTTGGCATACTAAGTGCAAAAAACCGCTCTATGGATTACCTTGTGCCATGCCTGTAGCCGGTATCGCCGCTGTGTCCCCGGAGATACCCTCTGCTCCAAGAGGCTCGAAGGGCGCGGTCCTGGCAGCACCGGGGTTCCCCATGACTTCAGCGCCGACCTGGCCCTGATTACTTGACCATGCATTCCGAGGCGGTCCCGATACGGCCGTCCTTTACCACGGAGTTTTCCATCAATGAAGCTAGTTACAGCCATCATCAAACCATTCAAGCTCGACGATGTGCGCGAGGCCCTCGCCGCTCTCGGCGTTTCGGGAATAACCGTCATCGAAGTCAAGGGCTTCGGCCGCCAAAAGGGGCACACGGAGCTCTACCGCGGCGCCGAATATGTCGTGGACTTCCTGCCCAAGATCAAGTTGGAGATTGCCGTGGATGACCCCCTGGTAGATCAGGTCATCGAGGCCATTACCAACACCGCACGCACCGGCAAGATCGGCGACGGCAAGATCTTCGTCTTCGATCTCCAGCAAGTCATCCGCATTCGCACCGGCGAGACCGGTCCGAACGCCCTTTAGGCATCAGTCGTATCTTCAAGAGGATTACCCAGAGTGGAACCGCTAACCAAAGTAACCGAACTCGCCTATGCGCTCGATACCTTCTATTTTCTCCTCTCCGGCGCTCTGGTCATGTGGATGGCCGCCGGGTTCGCCATGCTCGAGGCGGGCCTTGTCCGCGCCAAGAACACCACCGAGATCCTGACCAAGAACATAGCCCTGTTCGCTATCGCCTGCACCCTGTACATGCTCATGGGCTACAACATCATGTATCCGGGCGACGGTTTCGCCGGCGGGCTCATCCCAGGCTTCGATCTGAGCTTTATGTTCGGGGGCGACCACTCCGCCGAGAAGGTACTCGCCAGTAACGGGGAGACCTATTATTCCGGTATGGCCGATTTCTTCTTCCAGGTGGTATTCGTAGCCACGGCCATGTCCATCGTCTCCGGCGCGGTAGCGGAGCGTATGAAGCTGTGGGCCTTCCTGCTGTTCGCCGTCGTCATGACCGGCTTCATCTACCCGGTACAGGGCTACTGGAAGTGGGGCGGTGGCTTTCTCGACGAGCTCGGCTTCAACGACTTCGCCGGCTCCGGCGTCGTGCATCTGTGCGGCGCCTCGGCAGCCTTGGCCGGCGTGCTCCTGCTCGGGGCGCGCAAGGGCAAGTATGGTAAGGACGGGTCCATCAACGCCATTCCGGGGGCCAACATGCCGCTGGCTACCCTGGGTACCTTCATTCTCTGGCTGGGTTGGTTCGGCTTCAACGGCGGTTCGGAGCTCAAGGTCTCCGACATTGGCGAGGCCAACGCCGTAGCAGCGGTGTTCGTCAACACCAATATGGCCGCCGCCGGTGGTTTGGTGGCAGCCCTGATCACGGCGCGCATACTGTTCGGCAAGGCGGACTTGACCATGACCCTGAACGGCGCCCTGGCCGGTCTGGTGGCCATCACTGCCGAGCCCCTGACCCCAGTGCCCCTGTTGGCGATCCTCATCGGCGCCGTCGGTGGCCTGATCGTGGTCTTCGCCATCATCACCCTGGACAAGCTGCGCATCGATGATCCGGTGGGCGCCATCTCCGTCCACGGTGTGGTAGGCATGTGGGGCCTGCTGGCGGTGCCCATCACCAACGAGGAGGCAAGCATCGGCGCTCAGCTCATCGGCCTCGGGACCATCCTGGGCTGGGTCTTCGTGACTTCCTTCATCACCTGGTTTATCATCAAGCTCATCATGGGCATTCGGGTGAGCGAGGAAGAAGAGTGGGAAGGCGTGGATATCGGCGAATGCGGACTGGAGGCCTATCCCGAGTTCGTCGGGGCCAAGGGGTCTGCGACTTAAAACCTATCCCCTCGGCAAGCGTGGAGCGGGGCCTGCGGGCCCCGCTTCGGAGACAATGCCGTTAAGTTAAGCGTTACCGGTCGGCGAGAAAGAGGAAAAACTACGAATCACGCGAATCCTCGCGAATGGATTCGCGCGCTTCGTAGTTTTCTCTTCCGCATCCTTGACCTGCCACGACAAGCGTCTGCGTTCCGGCGGAGGGGGTGTTTTCCATGTCAGTACCTGATGGGTTTGTCCTATATATTGGCAACATATACAGGCACTTGCAAACAGGCAAGCAGATTAGGCCTCACTTTCGACGTATTTTCTCACGTCGTTTTTGAGGTCTACTTGTAGTTAGGCCAATAGAAAACGAGTGAATGAAGAAGCTTCAGATGAGCTGCCGCGTGAGGCAGCGGAGGAAATATTAATCCTCTATAAGACGGTATTTGAAAGCAAAGATAGGCCAGGTCAATTATTGAGGCTGCATGCATTAACTGAATGGTATATTGAGCGAATATTATCTATGTTTTTGAGGAAACCAGATATAGTTATAAAAGATTCACGTTTTACATACAGCCACAAATTGAAAATAGTTCAAGCCCAAAATGGTTTGCCAGATCGAGTATTGGATGCCTTGCGAAGATTAACAAAATTAAGAAATGAATGTGCTCATAGTATGTACCCTGTTATCTCAGATGAAAACATTATCGATGCAGCCCAACCAATAAAAAAGGAATTTAATCTTACGGTTAGAGACCGAGAAAATGATGGACTCGAACATGACGCCTTCCATACATATGTGTGGGCACTTTTTTCTGAGCTTAGTTTGGCTGTCGTGCCGTTAGAAACAGCTTATGATGAATTGTTTGGAGAAAATTCGAGCAATCAAAAAGACACCCACTTTAGTTTGTCGGAAGCAACAAAATTAAAACACTACCAACTTTTGAATTAGATCGAAGGAGAAACGAAAAATGAGTAAAAAAACGTCTACCTTCCAAGGGCGTCATGGGCTTGGGGCAGTGCAAACAATCGCCGATTTTCGGGCTATCTCCGATGCGCAACCTAACTTGACTTCCAGTGATCGCCAAATATTGGTTGAGCAAGCGGAAATCCTCATCCGGGACCTTTATGTGCATCTACCGCTCAAGCGGGCAATGCACGCGGTGGACCCGGTGCAGCGGCTTAGGCTCTTGCACAACAAGCTGGAAACTCTCTCCGAGCGGGAATTTCATGCGGACCTGCTTGATATTTTCAAGGATCTAAGGGACCTACATACGAACTACTCGCTGCCAGCCCCCTATCGGGGTCGGATTGCCTTTATTGGCATCCTGATTGAAGCCTATGATGAAGGCGGGCAAACTCGCTGGATGGTTTCCAAAGTTGCGGACCATCTTGTGACCGATCCTGAGCTACAGCCAGGTGCTGTCATTACGCATTGGAACGGCGTGCCCATGGATCTGGCCGTGTGGCGCAACGCCAACAAAGAGGCTGGCAGCAATCGGGCAGCTCGCTATGCACGTGGCCTTGAGAGCATGGCCCTGCGGTTCTTGGGGGCGTCCCTGCCGCCGGACGAAGACTGGGTTGATCTGGTCTACAGAACCGACAACGGTCTCCATGAAACTCGGTTGGCTTGGCAGGTATTTGAGGGTGTATCCGATTTACTTGGTGGGGCTCCTGACGCAGGAGGCCTACTCAAAGATTTGCGTACTCCACTACGGTATCAAGTGGGGGTGGATCAGCGGACCGAGTTGATGCGGCAAGCCAAGAAACAGCTCTTCGCCCCGGCTGCCATGCGCGAGGAAGTTCGTGTGGCCAAATATGAAGGAAAGGTACCTCGGACCACCGCTGCCTTCACTGAGGCCAACATTATTCCCACAACCCGCCCTGACGATCTGACTGCCAGGCTGGTTCAGACCGCTAGCGGCACTTTCGGATTCCTCAGGTTGTGGACCTTTCATATGAAAGATAGGGATGTTACAGCATTTATTGTGGAGATCATGCGGCTCTTAACCGAGGAATTCCCACCGGAAGGGTTGATCATTGATGTCCGTGGTAATGGTGGGGGTTACATTATCGCGGCTGAGTTTCTCCTCCAGTTTCTGACCCACAGAAAAATCGAACCTGAACCGACTCAGTTTATTAACACCCCGGCCACCTTGGCTCTCACTGCGAAGGTGGCCTCTATGAATGATTGGCGGAAGTCGCTACTACAAGGGATAGCCACTGGGGCGTCTTACTCCAGCGGGATTCCATTGTCACAGCCGAAGGTGGTCAACAGCATCGGACAGCTATACCACGGTCCTGTGGTGCTCATTACCGACGCCTTCTGCTACAGCGCTTGCGATATGTTCGCAGCTGGCTTTCAGGATCACCGAATCGGGAAGATACTTGGTGTGGATACCGCCACCGGCGCCGGTGGGGCCAATGTTTTAACCCACGAAGCACTAGCTGATGATTGGATCGGCGGGCCACTTCGGCCGCTACCGGCCGGGGCCGGAATGCGGATTTCCCTACGTCGCACGCTACGTGTCGGCGAACGGGTTGGTCAGCCTGTGGAGGATTTGGGCGTCGAACCTGACATCCTCATTCCCTTCAGCCGCGATGATCTGCTAGAAGGCAATCGCGATCTGTATGATCGGGCCGGTGAATTCCTGGCCCTGGGGACACCTCGTGTACTCAAAGCCGAAGTTACAAGTGTACAGGGCCAAACCGCCATGATTAACCTCACCACGTTGAACATCTCTGAGGTTGATATTTATGTTAATGATCGACCGCAAGCCTCGGTGAATACGTCTGACGGGGTGACATCATTGTCGATCCAGCTTCCTACGGGTGGAAGGAAAGTGCGACTCGAGGGATTCGAAGATGGAGACCTGGTAGGGGCGCGACAGATTAAGCTTCTTCTCGACACCGAAACCACAGAGAGCCCGCGATGACCGCTCCCCGCTCGGTTCTTGTTTCCCTTGAGATACCCCGTGGTATCACTGCGTATGCCGTTGCGTGCGTCGTGCCTTCTTGTGTGGCGAGGACCCGTTTTCAGGCCTGAATTTCGACCACCGCCGCGGCTGGATGATCAGAAAAGGACGCCCACTTTGTTTCAGAGATAAGGAATCGGCCGATTCTCTGCGTTCTCTGTGTCCTCTGTGGTTTAAACTTCACAGACTGGCCAACTGAAAGGACATCCACTTTGTTTGACATCTTTCCCACTCCAAGTTAAGCTCCTTCCTGACACCAAGATCACAGGAAATCTGCCATGACCACTCCCCGCTCCGCTCTCGTCTCTCTTGAAGACACCCCTTGGTATCAT